>JAYRGZ010000017.1:0-5934 GCA_041907605.1 Minisyncoccota bacterium
GGCAAAAAGTGGAGATTCTGGTGCATTTAGCACTATTTATTCTACTTACTACACACCGCTATATCGCTATATCTATTTCCGGGTAAAGAGTCGGGAGGAGGCCGAAGATTTGACCCAAAACGTCTTTATGAAAATCTTCGCTACCATCCAAAATTTTAAAACTGAAGATAGTTCACCGGCGGCATATTTCTTCACCGCAGCCAGAAATGCAGTGATTGATCATTATCGCAAACGTGATCATACGCCTATAGCATCGGACGAAATGGTTACACTAAAAGCAGATGAGACGATAGATGAGAGTCAATCATTTGAACGTGAGGAGATGAGTACTCTTATAAGAGAGTCTCTCACTATACTCTCCCCTGACCAATATGAAATCATGACGCTGAAATTTATAAACGAACTATCCAACAGTGAGATCGCCAAACTCACAGGCAAAAGTGAAGTGGCAATCAGACAAATACAATCTCGATCACTAAAAATACTTCGAGATCATTTTGAGAAAAACGGGTTACTATCATGACAAAATTAAAAGACAATAAAATAGTAGAACTTCTAGAAAATTACGATGACAATACTCGTGAGGCATTTTTGCTGACTTTAAATACTGAAGAAAAGGAAGAGGCTTCAAAATTTTTTAAAATTATTGATACTATTTCCAGTGCTCGCGACACATTAAATCCAAGCGAAGAACACCTCATGGCTCTACTTGGTGGTAAAAAATCAGATTACATAACTGTCGGAGAAATTATTGGTTCTATTAGCCAAATGCCAGTTATAGTCTCAAAATATTTCAGAAACGTAAGAGTATTGGTTCCTGTTGCTATTGTCGCGCTCATTGTAGTGGGCTACGTTGGACTAGGTAATAAAGCACCCCAAGTGGCTTCGAATGATTTCTCTGTAACACTACCTGAGGCCACTGGCAACGTAGATGACGCAGTTCAGGCATTCGCACTTGCAGCTTCCAGTGAAAATGCTATTTTTGATACACAGGCAAATGATGCAGTAATTTTGGCAAACGAGGAAGATGCTTATTCATTTGACCAGAATTTACAATAATATGAAAACAAATTACACAAACAAATTAATAAGTGCCGGGCTTCTCCTTATGATTCTATCAACGGGAGTATTGCCAGTATCTGCGCACGCTGCTACAAACATTTCAGCGAGAAATTTCTGTAAGCAACTACCAACACTGAAGAACAAAGTTACAACAAAAATAGGACTCGGTGAAAGTAAATTAAGCGCACATAGAAGTTCCGTGGAGAGTAAACTTGTTGATTCTTGGAATACACGAGACCAGAAACTCGCCGATGCTCGGACACAGGCAAATACAAATAAAGAAAATCAATTCACTTCCCTTTTCAGTAAGGCCACAAATGATAGAGAGAGGACAGCAATTACAATATTCAAAGATACTATCAATAATGCAATAGAGACAAGACGTAGTGCTGTAGATACCGCAGTGAAGACGTACAGAGATGCTGTGCAATCACTCTTCACTACCAGAGAGCAAGATATTGATGGATATATAGCAACACTCAAGTCAGAAATCGATAGTGCCTTTGTAAAAGCACAGACTGATTGTGTGGCACAAGTAGATCCTGCCACTATTAAATCGACACTTACTGGAGATATCAAGAACGCTCAGTATAAATTTAGAGATAGTAAAAAATCCCAAGAGTCTTACGAATCCAAAGTCAAAGACCTAGCAAACATTAGAGATGAGGCTATCACTAAAGCTAAAACTGATTTCGAAAACACAATGGCAGAAGCGAAAGCAACACTGAAAGCCGCATTGCCAGCAAAGAAATAAACTCATACAAAAAATCCCCTACTATCGGGGATTTTTTGTACCTGCCAACAATAAAAGATGGTATTATATATCTAATGGATAAAGAGAAAAACCAAATATCTTGGACAACTCTTGAATATGATGAAGTAGAGAGATCAAACGACTGGTTTTGGGCCGTCGGTATAATAGCCCTGGCTATATGCGTCACTTCAATTATTTTCAAAAACTATATGTTTGGTATTTTCATCCTTATTGCAGGGTTTACACTCGCTTATGTCAGTATTCGAAAACCTGATGAAATTCTAGTAACTATAGACCACAGGGGTATTCGCATGCGTCATGATCTCTACCTTTATCAAGGCATAAAATCTTTCTGGGTAGAACCAGAGCATACTCACACCGATAAACGCCATCTACTTATCATGACTGAGCGGTTTTTCCTACCTATGATTGCAGTTCAAATGCCAAAAGGATTGGAAGATCAAATTCGAAATTACCTAATTGAATTTCTACCGGAAAAAGAAATGTCCGAAAATCGATCATATCAATTCTTCGAACGCTTGGGGTTATAAAATTATTATCTCAAAAGAGAAAAGAATATTCAGTTAATTAACCTTATTTTGAATGTTTCCTGCAATAAATCCATTCATATTAGCTAAAAATATCTCTTGTTTGGCAATTCTCGCCTCGTCACTCAAAAATGCAATCGGTGGATATATTCTACAGTTATCAAATTTTTTAAGCATTTCAAATTCCTCCTTTTCCATTTCTTCGGGATGATCAAAAACAAACGTAACATCATTTTTTGATAAACGGTTAACTAGTGCCTTTGTTTTTATAATTGTTGGCGGAACAGTGCTAATTAAAATACTACCTGATTTCAATAATGAAAGATTGTTCTCATTCAATAACCCTTTTGTTTCTGGGGATTCAGAAAGGTTTACAGAGATAAAATCACAAGTAGACATTAAATCATCCAGTTCTTTGTACTGAAATGGACTATTCTTTTTAGTGCGAGACCAATAACTTACATTTGCACCAAATCCTGAGGCAATTTCAGCAACTCTATTACCAATATGGCCAAGTCCAATAACTCCGAAATTACTATTTTTTAACTCTCTTGCACGAATACCATCAAAACTATAGTTACCGTTGTGAGCTCGTTTAAGCCCTTCATCTATATTTCTAATTTCGTGAAGAATTGCTGCAATTACAAATTCAGCTACTGATTCAGTACTATATCCTCCAAGATTACAAACTGGTATATTTCTATCAGCTGCTGCTTTCAAATCTACTGTGCCATATGCTGTAGCCAATATATTTATTAGTTTTAGATTTGGAGCTTGATCTAAAATATCTTTCTCTATTGGAATCTGAAAACCTAAAAGTAGACAGTCACAATCTTTTAATTCTTCCGAGAGATTTGGATCATTTCTATTTATTGATACCTTACTCTCAACTAAAGAATCGAGCTCATTCCAGTATTTATCATCAAAATGGGTTCTTGGGATACCAATTAAGACTGCTTTTTTGAATTTCGTCATAGTATTGAAATATTACCATAATAAATATTATCTACTAAACTTCAGTAATTTAACGATTCTAGGTTGAATAAATGACCTAAATAGCGTATAGTGCAAACGTTTCCTATTGAGATTGGTCCCGTCGTTCAACGGATAGGACAACAGTTTGCGGAACTGTAAATCCAGGTTCGATTCCTGGCGGGATCACAAAATGTTTGTACTCAAAATAAAAGTATCCTGCGATACTTTTAGTCATTTTGTGATGGCCGGAACTATGTCAAAAATTGACAAGTGAGGCGGGGTCGCGCAAAAATTTAATAAATTTTATGCGTGATCACATACAAAAGTACTGGCTCAAGGCCAGTACTTTTGATTCCAAAACTATTTCCCGGTCGCCCATTTTTTGATCTCTTCATATGTGGCTTCTCCACAAATCGTCGCACCACTATCAGTATTTACGAAGTATGGCACACCACCACACTCGCCCTCTTTATCCAAGGATTCGAGTTTTTTCATATTTTCATCGTTATGCCATACTTCTAATTTCTCTACTTCAATGTTTTCTTTTTCTTTCAATTCATCTAGAAGTTTGTGCATCTTTATGCAGTGTGGACATTCTGTGCCATAGAAATTTAAAAGCGCCATATGTTTTTATATTAACACAAAATCCGTCTCGCTTTTAGCGGACGGATTTTGTTTATAAACTATTTTGCGTGCCGGGTAGTAATTTATTTACTACTTGGTTGCGCGAGATAATCTTGATTTCTTTCTTGAGGCAGTATTCATTTTGATTACTCCAGTCTTTCGAGCTTTGTCTATGGCAGCGTAGGCTTGTGGAAGTAGTTTCTTTGCTTCGTCTTTCTTCTTCTCTGCCACGAGTTTGAGAACTTTCTTCTCCATATCTCTTAGTGTTTTGGTTCGGCGGTCATTTACTGCCTTCTTGCGAAGTGATCCGCGGAGCGCTTTTTTTGCTGATTTTATAATTGGCATTGGTTTATATGTTTATACTAATTCCTCCGGGAACACCTGAGACACAGGTGTTGGTACACGTATACTACCAGAATTTACAGTATTTACAAGCTCCCTTTATACTTTAGTCTTTATACTTTATACTTACTCTTATGATAGCTTCACTCAAAGGTACGGTCACGGCAGTCACAGATCGTTACGCCATAATAGATGTATCCGGCGTAGGATACAAAGTATTTTGTGGTACTGAAACTTTAGGGTTTCTAAATAGTCATGCTGAGGCACAAGTGTTTACCTATATGGCAGTCCGAGAAGATGCGCTTGATCTATATGGATTCCAAACTAGCGAAGAATTAGATTTCTTCGAACTACTAATCTCAATCTCCGGTATTGGCCCACGTTCTGCGCTTGGAATTTTGGGTGTCGCTACAATAGATACTCTCAAACGTGCTATTGGTACAGGAGACACAGGATATCTCACAAAGGTTTCAGGGATCGGACGCAAAACTGCTGAGAAGATAGTACTAGAGCTCCGAGACAAACTGCGTGCACATATAAGTGACGACAATACTCCGGGATCAATGCGAGCTGAGAGTGATGTCGTGGAAGCACTGAAATCACTTGGTTATTCTCAAAACGAAGCACGTGATGCACTCAAACAAATTCCATCTGAAATAGAAGGCACCAATGCTCGAATCAAAGAAGCTCTAAAAATTTTAGGGGGTAAATAATATGCCGGAACTTCCTGAAGTACAAACGACTGTCACAGGTCTTGGAAAAATTTTACCTGGTTTAACCATACGTGATGTCTGGAGTGATTTACCGACTATGAAAATTACTCGGAGTGATTATAGGGATACCATCAAATATCTTCCTTTCTGGAAAAATTTTATAAAAAATGTTGTTGGAAAAAAGATAATAAGTGTAGAGCGCCGTGCGAAAAATATTCTTATAAACATCTCGGGTGTAAATACAATTTTAATACACATGAAGATGACGGGGCATATAATGGTTGGTCAGTATGAACTCCATAAAAATACGTGGGTCCCTCATCCAAAAGAGAAAAACAATGCACTTCGTGATCCGTACAATAGATTTATTCATTTTGTTATCGTACTTTCCAACGGCAAACATATGGTTCTCTCTGATACTCGCAAATTTGCCAAGGTCACGCTTATATCTACTAAGGACGCACATAACACTGTACATCTAAAAGGACTTGGACCTGAGCCACTTCATAAAGATTTTAAATTAGAAAATTTCATAGAAAGACTACAAACTAAGAAGACTGATAAGATAAAATCGGTTTTGATGGACCCGACTATAATTGCGGGAATTGGTAATATTTATTCTGACGAAATGCTCTGGCTTGCGGGAATACATCCGGAAGAGAAAGTAGAAAATATTCCAAAGGATAAAATGAAACTTCTATATACTTCCATGCAGAAAGTTTTGGCCAAAGGAATTGATTTCGGAGGGGATTCTATGAGTGACTATAGAGACGTGGAGGGTAAAAGAGGAAAATTCCAAAACCATCACAATGCATATAGGAAGAAGGGTGAGCACTGTGGCAAGAGAGGTTGTAGTGGTGTTATAATACGAAAAGTTATCGGTGGGCGGAGCGCACATTTCTGCTCTGTACACCAA
>JAYRGZ010000018.1:0-8295 GCA_041907605.1 Minisyncoccota bacterium
AAATTGCTTTTCATTGCCTAGAGAAATGGCTGTCTCTACCTCGTTTAAAATTGTCCCGTAATCTCTTACCGGTTTTCCTTCATTTTGTAGATTCTCCATTCCGCTCATATTTTACTTCAACACACCAATCTTAAATCCTGCGAGTTCTTGTTCTGGTCGCATTTGTCCCTCGTGTTGATTAGTGAAGGTGCTAGAACCATCTTTCCCACATAGAGATAGAATTGCATCTGGTCCACCCGGGTGCTGATTGATCCAACTAGTCACATCGTATACGCCACCGTTTATAACAGTCCAGCAACTTGTACCATCTTTATGTGTGGCTACGTCTGCCATTGAGTACGATGTAACTGTATCACCTCCTCCTGTTGTATCTGTACTTGTACCACTTGTCGTATCAGTGCTTGTTGTAGGGGCTGAACCAGTATCTCCAGCGGTAGTAGTCGGAGCTATAACTTGGTTACCTGCTTTATTTTTTATGATGAAAAATCCACCTATTACCAATGCTACAAATATAAATACACCAATTATTGTTTTCATAAATTTAATTATAGCAAAATATATTTTTGACGTGGGGGCTTACCCCCACACCTATATTTTTATTGCAGGCTTTTGCTGATTCTAATTTTTAGCTGGCTAAGTGCACGACCGTCCTTTTTTAGTGAGGCTTCTCTTTTACGTGCTTCATCTTCATTTGAATAAGCCTCGTAGTATCTTAACTCAAAAGGACGGCGAGTTTTCGTTGATGGTACTTTGCCACTGTTATGTTCCAAAAGCCTGCGTCGTAAATCGTTCGTGGAACCCAAATAGATATTTCCATCAATTTCGCTAAGCAATACATAAACATAAAACATACGTAATAGTATACGATTTACGAATATCAAAATATAGGTGTGGGGGCTTACTGGGAATCGAACCCAGATCGAAGGTTCCACAAACCTCAGTGTTAACCGTTACACCATAAGCCCCATGTAAACGCTTATAGAATATAAGCGAACGTGGCTAGTCTAACAAAAAAACCTTATAAAATCTAGCTCTCTGTTTTATGATGTACAAAGAAATAATCAAATAGCTGACTTCCAATAACAGCAAGTATCAGAAGTCCAATATACCCAAGTACAAGTGGTATGAAAGAAATTGTCATACCTCGAAGTGCACCTAAAATAAATATGAAATACCAAGAGGTTATGGAGATTGCACCAAGGGCAAAAGAAAGTTTTCTTATAAAGTAAAATCTATCTCCTTGAGGATTGTACTCTTCAATAAATGAAATACTCATGAGTTTTGGTGATATAACAATATTTAATATGAATCCATTTATTATCAGTACTAAAATTGCAAACATTTTTGTGAGAAATTTACCTGAAACTATAAGTTCTTCTGATTTTGGTAAAAACAATGCAATTCCTGATAGTACCAATAGTCCAAGCGCAAACCATATTACATTTGATAACATTTTCATTATCCTGGACTCTTCAAAAGAAATTTTGTAATCCTTCAAAAATCCAAAAAAGAAAATATCAGTTATCGTGGCTGCCCCTACCCCTAGAGCAACACCCAGCAAATGCAAAATTGTAAAGAATTTTCCATGAATTGCTAAAATTTCTACTAATCCTACCGCTGATGATGAAATAGTTAATCCAAAAATCGAAGCACATAGAAATGCAGAAAATAAGCACCATGTACACCATTCTTTTAGTACAAATGCTTGTATGGATATTAAATATATCGAGAATAGAAATGCTCCGGTAGAAAATACCAAAGATATAAACACGGTCAAATTAGAGGCAATTTCCGGATACACGATGAGTAATCCGTGATAGATAGCCACTAGGGCATAGTAGAACATCCCTAGTATCTCTACCGGAATTCCAAAAAATTTAGAAAAGTCAGAATGAATTACATTGTCGCAATTTGATCGGAGAGGACAAACCAACGGACGCTTTTTAGTTTTTTTGTAGCGTATATAAAACGCTACCGAGAAACCTACAAGTCCTACAAATATTAAAATCAAATCAAAAATAGAGTCCATAAATTATATTAGCCAAAGTGAATCAATTTTCGCTGCGACGATAAAATCATTTTCTGATAATCCTCCTATTGAGTGTGTTGAGAGATCTAGTTTCACTTTGTTGTAGGAAATGAAAATATCTGGATGATGTCCCTCTCCCTCTGCCACGTCTGCTACTTGGTCTACAAAACTCATAGCTTTTAGAAAATTCTTAAATACCCAATTTTTTGAAATTTTCTTTTTATCCTCCGACAGAGTCCACTCTTTCACTTGGGCAAGTAATGGTGCGATCTCCTCTATAGTTAGAGGTGGCATATCTTTATTCTCACATGGTATACATTTTTTTTCTTTTAGATCCATAAAATTATTTATATGAATTACCAAATATTACTCCTGCTTGGCTTTGAGTGATAGTAATCTCCTCCTGCATTTTTGAAATCTTTCTAGTGAAAACCACCATGAATATTGAAACGACAACAAATGATGCCATAAGCCCCCACACTGTTACCTTGTGATCTAGTGTTTTTATTTGCATATATATCCATCAACCGGTTTTGCAGCTAATTCTATCGCATTACCCAAATTATCTACACAGAAATATTTCGTTTTGTCAGCTACTAGATGCGAATAAATTTTATATGCAGATTTACTATCTATGCACGATGCATTGTCTGGTGCGATAGTATCATTCACGTTTTTTATAAGTGATTCAATACTATTTGTTCCTGTTGCACTACAGAGCCCACTAAAGCTACCTTTCTGACTATAGTATATTTCTGCCATTGCTCGAGCACTTGCAAGACTAGATTTAATCTTGGCATCTTGGCCTTTCTCTCGTGCAGTTTTGAAAATGTCATAGTATGAGTGAGCAGTGTCTGGTGCAACGAGATTTAGGGTTTTGCCGAAATTATCAAACGTTATGGTATTGGTTATATAATTTACTCCAGCAGTTACGTCTCCCTTCTTACGCAGTGTAAACATAATCTTGTGTGGTAGAAAGTCCGTTGCACCAATCCATATTTCCCCATCAGTTATATCAAACGAGTCTGCAAATTCTGTTAGTTGTTTTTCTTCATCAGAAGTAATCATTTTTCCAGATATTATCGGTAGTGCTTTTTTTAGGAAATCTACCAAACCATTTTTATCTAGTGTCCATTGGTATCTATGAAGTGTTATTCCTGAGAGAGTTTCTTTCGGTAGTTCTACTGTAGAGATAATAGTATTGGTATCACCTAATGCTTTAAATAATTCTAGCTTCTCTTCTCCGGTTAATTTCTTAGCAAATGCATCAGATCCTACGCCAAATCTAGTAATGAGTTGTGGATTATCTTTGACTGCGTTTTCTAAATCAGATTTTGAGAAAGACAACCAATCACCGGCCTTCAGACTTGGAGAGATGAAAGATGTGAAAATCCCAATGTTTGGAATTTGCACATAAAAGACTCCATTGATTGATTTAGTCGCTACTTCTACATCAATTGGAAGTAGCGTGGTTTTCAAATGAAAATTTGATTCACTCTCAATATTATTCGTATCATGCGCATCCACTGTACCCTCTCCCTTTACTGTGACTGTCTGTGGAGTTGGTGTTTCTGGAGTTGTAGCAGTGTCAGAATTTGCTACACCGAATTTCGGCGTAGGAAGTGTGAGCGTGGTAATCGATTCGACAGAATAATCAAATCCGGTAACACTACTGATGTTTGAGATCATCTTGGCGAGAACTCGCTCTGGTGTTGGGTGAATATAAAACATATATGCATATGCTCCCCCGCCACCGAGAATAAGTACGAGTAATGCTATAACGGTAAACAAAATTATTTTCTTGCCAGATTTTTTAGGTTTGGTTTGTGGATATTCTATTTTTCCAATTCCTTCAAATTCTGGTGCGACGTTGGCATGTGTCGGTGCATATACAGAAACATCTATAGTATTTGTTGTTATTGGTTGGGTTGGCGCCTGAGAGATCGGTGCCGGACTCTGCACTGGCTCTGGTGAGACGATATTTGTCTCAAGTTTTGGCGCAGGCGCAGGCGCGACAACTGGTGCTGGTGCCACCGGTGGAGTTTGTGCTACTGCTTCTTTGGTACCGCCGACAGTGATGAATTTAAATGCTTCATCGATATCAGCTTCTTTCCATCCACCACGAGTGATGAGAAGTTCTTTTATAACACTCGCTGGAATACCATTTCTTTGCTGTTCTTTGATATAGAAAACTAGATCCTGATTGATCATATATAGAAACTATTGTAGCACAACTTGAAATCCACTATCTATTTAGACAAGAGATAATATACAAGTAACCCGAGCCCTCCCCACCAACCTATATCAGAGAGTATCAAACTTACGATAATTTTGTTTTGTAAAGATATTGGTAGTAATTCCGTCTGTCTTTTCTCATTTTCTCGAGCAAGCAAAAGTGGGCTCACATAAAAAGATAGAAATAGACCATTTAGAATCAAAATAAATGCAATGAGTGCATGATATAGCGGTATGCCAGAAAACGCTTGATGACGGTAAAAAATAGCTCCTCCAATAATCACCATAAAAATTCCAATCCAGATAAGTGGCTTTGTAACTTTATGTGTACGAATGGTAGCTTCTGTCCAATAACCTGACTTCCTGCCCAAGAAACCATGAATATCAATTACCGTAACAGCACCAAGTCCGATAATAAACCCGGCGAGGAAAACAAATAGTCCAATAAAATCCAAAGTAATCATTATCTATTTAAATACGTGATGGTTAATTGTACACAAGTAGCAAACGATACCCATAGAAGATATGGGATGTTGGCATATATAATCCATGCATATGATGGAGCGCCCTTTTCTATGTGGAGCTTGAGACTAAATGAATACAATGCGTAAAGTGCCCAGATGAGAGTGCCTAAGACTAGGAGGATATCTACCGCTGCTAAAAGATTATTTTTTAATCCAAATTGGATTGGTGTGAAAGCGAAATTAAAAATTAGATTGAGTAAAAATGGCAGTGCAACAACCCATGGAATTTGTCCTTGGTATGCCCTATAAAAAACTGTTCCGAAAGTAATAGCGATAATAATATAGAGTACGGACCACACTGGCCCAAAAAGCCAAGACGGTGGCGCCCATGTAGGCTTGATTAAAGTTGAGTACCAATTGTATGTGTTCATAATTTTATTTGTCCCGTGGTGAGCTTTGCTCTACTACTGGGATTTTACTGTTTTGAATTCCCTTATAAAACGATCCGACGTTCGTCAGTCGATCTTGTAAAAAACTTAAGCCTTCATGCATCAATTGCCCATCTTTCCATTCAATTAGTTCTTCTTTTGTATTAAATTGAGACAAAATATTTTCACGATACCCTTTTATTTCATTTTTCTTCTCGTCTTCAGACTTATTAAAAAAACCTTGCATTCTAAAAGCCATCATCGGGTCTGTCCTCATTAGTGACACCACAGCTTCATCCGGAATCTCTGGAAAATTACTCATATCAATAGATGCACCAAAATCAATAAATCTTACCTCCCCTTCTTTGTCTATTATCATATGAGACTTTCCAAAATCGTCTGTGAGGATCTGATCATTCACAAGAATATTATTCTTATGCAGTTTTTCTAACGCTTCGGAAAACTTTTTTCCTAAATTCTCCATATATTCTGGTGTGCACTTCTGATCCTCTAGTTTTAAAATTGGAGTACCCTCTATAAATTCTTCATGTATATATCCATCCTTGGTAGCAAACTGTTTCGGACCGATCCCTAATTCACCGGCTATTT
This sequence comes from Minisyncoccota bacterium, assembly GCA_041907605.1. GTDB lineage: Bacteria > Patescibacteriota > Minisyncoccia > Phycocordibacterales > UBA9973 > JAYRGZ01. The sequence continues at coordinate 5,766 of JAYRGZ010000018.1, forward strand.
TAGAAATATTTTTTTCCTCTCTAGTTTCAAGGGGTTTTATAACATGTGAACCACCAGCAAGTTCAATCTTGAAACCATATCCACGTGCTCCCACAGACAGAAGTGAGATTTTCGGATTTTCATTCTTCTCAATATTCATATCGGGAAAATGCAGAATAGCGGCTTCGTCTTTGAGTGCATATAAATACTGTGCGTATTTTTCAGGATATTTTGTCTTTATATCTGACAAACTCATACCAAGCATCTCTTGGCGGTCAGCTTCATTGCCAGCCTTGCCACCCAACAATGCCTCAGCGTTGCTTAGTTGATTTTCAAGTTTCTCTGGTGGTTTCTCTCTGAAATTTTCCATGTTCATAATTCTATCGTACCATTTTCATCAGCATCTCGAGTTTTGTTTAGTGTGAATTTGATTGAGTGACGGGGGTTAGTTAATCAAAGAATCGTCCTATCCAACCACCAACAATACTTTGTGCAAATGCAATAACTTGCACGATAATAAAAATCAAAAATGGGTTTATTTCAACAAACCAACTTACTACCCATGAAAGAAATAGAGTCAAAAGCAAAGAAATGACAAAACCTTTCGTTTTTGAGATTTTCGGCTCAACTTCTTTTTTTACCGCGACGAGCTTTTTGTTTAAAAATGTCTCAATATTTTCCAGTGTGTCGACACTTGATCTAAACTCACCTTCGGAAACACCGACATATTCTTTTGATTTTTCATCAAAAAACTGCTCTTGAAGTTTTTTCTGATGTTCTATAACTTTTTTGACTTCCTCTTCCGACATTTCATCCTGCTTTGACTTTGACAACCAGATTGTCCGTCCTAAACCTTCCCACTCATCCGTTACCTGTAAACCCATTTTGTCTGACTCAAGAGCTTTCTGCACCTTGAACGTTGCGTTCTTGATTTTTTCTGACAACTGTCTCAAATGACGGCGATAATCATCCGGGGAAACTATTTCAGGATGTTTAGAAAGTATATACATAGATACGGGATTACCCACCGAGTCCTCATGCCATTCAACTTCTTTTTTAAGACCATCAATAAACTCTTTGGTCATTGAGGTCATAGCTAGTTCTTTTCTGTCAGCAAGAATATCAGACTCCAAAACAACACCGTCCTTCACACAGTATCGTTCTGGTGGTTCATCTACTCGCTCGGTTAGTCGAGTCTCTACTTTCAAGGGGTTAGCTTGAATACGATATTCAAATTTTTCGGTACGGTAGTAAACATCGTCATTCAAATTCATTCTGGATTGGTATGTTTTTGAATCTGGGTACACATCAATCGCAAAATCGGCGTATTCGTCGCCAAATGAAAGTGTATTGTCGCCTTCTTCTTCAAAGATTTCTATTTTCATAAATTTATTTCTTTAATTCATCAACTAACTTAAACAGCCGATCTTTTAATGTCTCAAACTGAGCACGAGAAAGAGGAAATGGTGTTCCACCTCCATAATTAAATGAATTTGAAAAAGCCTCGGCGAATTCTCCTTGCTTCCCAAACTCTAACCGCATGTCTTTTTTTGATTTTTTCTTGATTTCAAAATCGATAAAATGTGGCCAATGACGATTATTTATTTCCGGTCTCTTGGCCTGATCCTCAAAAAATAAACCTCGCTGATTATCTAGCGCCATATAGTATGGCTCGATGATGTTGCAAATATAATATCTAAAGATAGTCACATCAGTATTCGGGTCTTTTTGCATAGCCATACCCCGACCGGCTTTTCCAAAAAGGAAGACGATTTTATCTCCCTTTTGCATATCTAATATATACGGGAGTGCCTTTGCATTTTGTCTAAAAGCCCAAAAAGGATTAACCGGTTTATCTCCAAGCATTCGATCAAAATTCTTAACCGCAGGCCCTTTTGAACCGCCCTTAAGAAATACAACCCAGTACTGACTTTTATTCCCTAAGTTTTTACTCTCTGCTTGATAAATTAAGGATTCCCTCGAGAGACGTGAGATATTGTCTGCAATCCAGTCAGCAAAATCATCATGGTTAATAGTAACAACGTCAATACCGTCAATAGTTTTTTGGTCAGTTTCTCCAAGTACAACAACGAATCCGTCCTTTTCTTTTATATAATTTTTTTGGTTATCTTTTTTGAAATCACTTAGGTGCCACTTTACTTCTACTGGTACGCTCCCTTTATTTTTAAAAAAAATCTCAAGATCCGCTCGGTAACGGGCTTCCTTTTTTGACCCTTCCGGAACAATCAAATTTATTTGACCTCTATGTAATCGCTCTGGCAACAACTTCTTTCTCTGTTGTGAATTGCCAAAATAATAGCGCTCAAACAAATAACGATGAATCAGTTTTTCATTAAAAGCATTTCGGTTTATTTTTTTAAATATATCTATCTTTGCCATAAAATTTATTCCACCTCGCACGTATTCTTCCCGATCATTTGATTAAACGCACACCATGAAAAAATACTTTCGAAGATGGCGAAACCGGAGAGGAAGATGAGGATAGGGCTCCAGGTGGTGAGCATAGCCCACAAGAGCAATCCTACACCTA
>JAYRGZ010000019.1:0-2777 GCA_041907605.1 Minisyncoccota bacterium
AAAGGCCCTACTATAAAGCCCAAACCAAATGCAGCCCCAAGCATCCCAAAAGTTTTAGCTCTATTTTCTGGCTTCGTAAGATCGGCTATGGCTGCTTGGGCGACAGAGATATTGCCACCAGTGAGGCCATCGAAGAATCGTGATACAAAAAGTAATGGAATACTTTTTGTAATTACACCAATTGCAAAAAGTACATAAGAGATACTCGTACCTAAAATTGAAAGTGCCAATATTGGTTTCCTACCATAACGATCAGATAATTGTCCAAGTATTGGCGTAGCGAGGAATTGCCCGATTGGAAACACTGCAATCAAAAATCCGAGCATTATATATCCAGTATCGAGGGAGAAATTTGATGGGAGAAGATAAAATGGAGAATGCGGATTTGCTAGAAGTTGCGGAATAACTGGAATCAAAATTCCATATCCTAATAGATCTAAGAAAACGGTAAAAAACAAAAGCCCAAGCGGTGTCTTTGCTTTTTGGTGGAGTTTGGAAATCATTTTTTAAATTAATCGTTTAAGTGTATTAATGATCTCGTCTTCACTATCAGTTATGAGATATAGATGATCATCACCATCATCTACATAATGTGTCTCTTCTAGGTCTTCGTGAATATACTCCTCAAGTGGTTTCCAATATTCACTACCATATAAAAATACTGGTGCGGGCATCATCTTCTTTGTTTGAAGTAATGTCATGATTTCAAAAAATTCGTTTAGTGTACCGAGTCCTCCAGGAAAAAATACATATGCTTTTGCGCTATAACACATAAAGACTTTTCTTGTGAAGAAGAAATGAAAATCTAGTGATTCCGTGACATACGGATTTGTGTTTTGCTCAGATGGAAGTTGTATAGTCATTCCAAGTGACTCTCCTCCAGCATCTTTAGCACCACGATTCCCCGCTTCCATTATTCCGGGTCCCCCACCGGTGGTTATTGCAACACCAAATTCTTTTACAAGTCGTGCTCCGAGAGATTGCGCAGCTTTGTAGAATTTATCATCTTCTTTTGTGCGAGCAGAACCCAAGAATGTAATCATGTCAGGGTGGCGCTTCAAAAAATCAAATCCTTGTTCCAGCTCTTCTTCAACCACACAGAGCATTTGTTTTGTTCTATCGTTTCCAGCGATGCCTTTACAGATTTTCTTTACTTCTTCTACCGAGAGCCCTTCACGAGTTGTTTTTCTAAATATATTTCCCATAATTACTCGAGTATAACATACGTTACAAAAGTGGATAATTTTCTAGCTCAGTCATGTATTTCGCTATATTTTCCCCTTTTATATCATCCGGTTTAATATTTTGTTCTTTAAATAACTGCTCTTCTATCTCTCCCACACATCTTATATACCCGTGCCTTTCCCAATCTGATACGGCAGAGTGATAGTCTTTCCTCCCTAAATAACGATTTTTAAAATCATTTATTCTATCCTCTAAACCAACAACCCCGCTCGGACCTACTCGGCAATCTGCATAAAGAAGTATTTTCTTTTCATAATCTTCCCCTTTACTATAAATACACGCTTTTGAAAAATTTAGACTATCTACTAAGTCCACAACATCGTCTCCAACCCCAATTTCTTGCGCTATTATAACGGTAGCTTTATGCTCGTTTGTCCCATATTTATTTCTAAATTCATTTTGGACTTCTAGCCAGTACTTTTTCTCCTCATCGTCTTTCCATGACACTATGGGTTTTTCTAAATCAAATTTGATAATGTTGCCCATATCATGCAGTAAGGCAGCTTTGATCAACTTATCCAAATTTATTTTTTCTTTGTGTTGCTCACCAATAAATTTGGCAACAGATGCCACTCGAAATTGGTGTTCTTGTAAATTAGGCAATATTTTATATTCCTCGTAAATTTCTCCGGCAGTTTTCATTATTTTCTTTCTGGACCAGAATATATTCTTTCTGTAATTTCTACGCTAGGTTTTGCGTCATTACCAATATAAGCATTCTCGTGTTTTACAGAAACCTCGCCGTCTGAAATAACTTTATTAAATTCTTCTTCGGAAATCTTATACACCGCAGGATAGACACTTTCTAAATTGTTTGTTTCCTCTCTAATAGTTAATCTTGGATTTGTAGGATCGTAGATAAAAAACCCATTTTTTGTTTTCCAAACATTAAACGCATGGAATTCCGGTTTCGATGATTCTAATTTCGAATCAGACATAATTAGGTAAGATTCTAAACCTAGAAACGATACAAGATTTTGTGAAGCTGATGCTTTCTCGGCACATACAGCAATTTCTTTTCCTTTCAGATCTTTTAGCGATACATCTTCTGAGGTTACATCTGAGTGATCAATATAAAATTTTTGATTTCTACTTTCTGTATCACTTTTACCATGGCTATTACCAAAATAATCACTGAGTGTCTGCTGGATAACTACTGGCATTATTGAGCGCAAATCTTTTTCTTTCCAACCATCGGCTTCCTTGAATTTTTTTACGCTGGTAAATAACTGTTCGTATAAGCTATCGTCATCTAAATGAAAAGGATCAACCATTGGACTTCTTTGAATTCTAGAATTTGGGTTTATGAAACCCTGATGTATTTTTGAATACATAATTCCAAGATCTTTCACTTTCGAGGACTCATTCAATTCGTGTAATCTACTCTCAATAAATTGCTTTTCATTGCCTAGAGAAATGGCTGTCTCTACCTCGTTTAAAATTGTCCCGTAATCTCTTACCGGTTTTCCTTCATTTTGTAGATTCTCCATTCCGCTCATATTTTACTTCAACACACCAATCTTAAATCCTGC
>JAYRGZ010000020.1:0-8383 GCA_041907605.1 Minisyncoccota bacterium
TATGTATGTAGTTTTAGTAATACCATTTCTAAAAAGCTCCCACAAAGAAACCCTCACTTACTTTACAAAGGAGGAGATAACACTTGGTAGTATTGTGGCAATTCCATATAGAAAAAAGAAAATTCATGGAGTAGTTATAAAGATAGAGGATCTAGTTTCAAAAAAAGATGAGATCAAGAAATCAGATTTTCAATTACGTAAAGTTTTGTCGGTTTTGAAAGGACCATTTCTCGGAGACGAAGTTTTTGAAATATCCCAAAGTCTTAGTGATTACTATGTATCATCACAGAGTCGTGTTTTAGATTTTATAATCCCTGAAATAATTTTATCTGATTATGATAAATTTATTTTCTCAAATGAGAAAATAACACCCAAACCACGTGTTCATGAAAAATTAATTTTCCAAGCACCACTTCAGGATAGAATATCCTGGTACAAAACTCATATCCGTGAATCATTTGCAAAGCATCAATCGGTCTATATATGTGTTCCCAATATTCGGGATATAAACTTTTTTGAAGAACAACTTTCAAAAGGTATTGAAAACTATGTTTTCACACTATCGAGCGAAATGACCAAGAAAGACAAAGTGCGTGTATGGAATGAAGCAATAGAGCAAGAACATGCGGTAGTAATAATCGGAACTCCACAATACTCCATAATTCCTAGAGCAGATATAGCAACTGTGATAATAGAACGTGAACGAAGTAATTCTTACAAGGGCCTGTCTTCCCCATCTTTTGATTTTCGAATAGTTATAGAACTCCTCGCTAGGGCACGAAAACAAAAATGTATTTTTGCAGATACGCTACTCCGTATAGAAACCTCTGAGAGGCTACGCAGAAGTGAAGTTAGCGAAATTATGCCTCTTGTATATAGAATTGATAACGACGTTAAATTATCTCTTGTAAGAATAAAAAAGCCAGAAAATAATTCTAAAAGTTTTGAAGTACTAAGTGATGAAGTAAAAAATAGAATCTCAAATTCATTAAATAAAAACGAACATATATTTGTATTTGCTCTACGTGGTGGACTCTCTACCATCACAAAATGCAAGGACTGTGGTGAAATACTTTCTTGTGAATATTGCTCAAGCCCACTAGTACTTTATCAGACTAGTAAAGACAGTAGAGTCTTCATATGCAACAAGTGCAAACGTCACACCCCCGCTGATAGTAATTGTAAAAACTGTGGTAGCTGGAATCTCCTCCCACTCGGTATCGGTATTGAGAAGGTATATAGCGAAATTGAGAACCTATATGGTAGTAAAAATCTATATAAAATCGACGGAGAGAGTATAAAGACATATAAGGACGGAGAGAAAATTTTCAACGATTTTATGAAACAAAGTACTGGAATCTTAGTTGGAACAGAAAAAGCCTTCTCATATTTACACGGCCAAATTGATCGATCAATTGTCTGCTCTTTTGATTCACTCTTCAACATCCCAAGTTTTAGAATTGGCGAGAGAATATTAAACCTAATTACTAATCTTAAAGAAAATACTCAAAAAGAAATAATCATCCAGACTCGAAATGATGGCGATCTAATACTAGATACTATTGAAAAAGAATCAACATCAGAGTGGTATCGAACTGAGCGCAACGATCGTGAGAAATTTCTCTATCCTCCATTTGGTACATTGATTAAAATCCAGAAAAGAGGTACTGAAGAAGAAATTGATGTAGCCCGTAAATATCTTGGGGATATACTCAAAGAATATGATCCGGACATATTTGTCCTAGGTGGGAGAGACAGAAACGGAAGATATATATTAAATGCAGTACTTAGAATTGATTACAAAAGATGGTCACTTCCTGAAAACCACATCGGATCACTCCTAGATGGCGGACTCAAGAGAAAATTGCAGGAAATATCCAAAATCGCCCTAGTCTACGTGGATCCAGAGGATTTGCTCTCCTAATTTCCCTTGCATTTATAGCCTAAATGTGTTACAAACGTACCTATGGCAAAGACACACATAGAGGTAAAGAAAAATTCAAACGAAAACAACGCGAGCTTACTTCGCCGTTTTTCACGTAAAGTTATGGACTCTGGAATTATCCAGAAAGTCAAAAGTAAGCGTTACAGTGAACGTCCAACATCAAAACTATCTCTTAAAGAAATGAAACTCCGAAGAATCAATCACCGTGTAAACCTAGAACACCTTCGCAAGCTAGGAAAGGCACCTGAGGCTCGAGTACGTCGCTAAAATGGTAGAGGGAAAAACAGTAGAAATTTCTAATCAAACAAAAGGCAAGCTTCCACGCTTGCCTTTTGTGCCGCTCAAGAACGCGATTTTAGGAAAACGCTACATACTATCTATCGTATTTGCCACTCCTAAAATTTCCAAAGAATTAAATAATCGCTATCGAGGCAAAAATCATCCGACGAACATTCTCTCTTTCAATATCGCAAAAAATGAAGGTGAAATAATCCTCGAACCAAAAAAAATTAAAACCGAATACAAAGATTTTGGTCTAACATACGAGGAATTCCTCAAATACTTACTTATCCACGGAATGCTTCATTTGAAAGGAATGGATCATAGTAGTACAATGGACAAAGCAGAGAAAAGGTTTTTGCAAAAGTTTGGTATAAAAATGCCAAATAATTTGAGTAGTTAATTTCTCTCATATACTTATTAAATGATTCGTACCATAACTGTAGGCATAGATCTCGGGACTACTACCACACGCGTTGTGGTACTTGAACTTGGAAAAGACGGCACACAGACAATCATTGGTACTGGCACAAGTCCATCACGTGGACTTCGTCATGGTTACATAACCAATATTTCTGAAGCATCAAAATCAATCCGCAAGGCCGTCCGAGATGCTGAGAAATCAAGTGGTGTAGCAATCAAACGAGCATTCGCCTCAATTGGAGGTATAAGTGTCTCATCTGAAATCGGTATTGGATCTGCAATTGTATCAAAGGCCGATAGTGAGGTCACTGAACTTGATATCACAAAAGCTATTAAGGAATCAGAGGATTCACTTAAACTAGCCAATAAGAGGGTTATATATAGATCCCCAATATCATTTCGCCTTGACGGTAAAGACGTTTTGGGAAAACCCGAAGGAATGAGGGGTATAAAACTAGAGGTCAAAACCCTATTTGTTACATGCTTAAATCAACACCTTGAAGACCTCGAAACCGCACTATACGACGCAGGAATTGAGATATTAAACGTTCTTCCTTCACCTGTTGCTGCCTCTGAGGTGGCTCTAACTGAGAAGCAAAAAGTGGTTGGTTGCGCATTGGTAAACATAGGAGCTGAGACAGTGTCTATCGCAGTATATGAAAATAATTCTCTTATCGGTATGCATGTATTTTCTATTGGTTCTACCGATATCACAAATGATATTGCACTCGGACTTCGTATTCCGCTAGAAGAAGCCGAAGGGATCAAAATTGGAAGCATGATTGGAAATTATCCAAAGAAAAAAATTGATGAAATTATTGAAGCACGTCTCGGAGATATTTTTGAGTTGATTGAAAATTATTTGAAAAAAATGAAACGTAGTGAACTCCTCCCTGCTGGAATTATTCTTACAGGCGGTGGCGCATCTCTTCCAATTGTAGAAGAAGTATCAAAAGCACAACTACGACTCCCTAGTAAGATAGGAACAGGCGAGATGGTGACAATAGCAAAAGGCAAAATTCGAGATTCTTCATGGTTTGTATCTTATGGACTTGCGACACTAGGTGGTGAGCATACTGGATTTTTGGAATTTGGATCATTCTCTCAAATAATCAAAAAAATAAAGGACGGATTGAAGGCATTCGGACGACAGTTCATGCCATAAATTGTAGTGGAAATAGTGACACCCTTGGACTTCGCATTTTTGCGAGGTTTTTGCTATGATACAGGTTAGTTATAAATATTAGCCGTTTCTTAACGAAAAGAACTATATGCCAAAAGTAAATCCAGAAATTGAGACATTTGCTCGAATTAAAGTAATCGGTGTTGGTGGATCAGGAAAAAATGCACTCAATCACATGATATCTTCGAAGGTTCGTGGTGTTGAATTCATTGCGATGAATACAGACACACAGGATCTTCACAATTCTCTTGCAGAGAAAAAAATTCACTTGGGAAAAAATTTAACAAAAGGACTTGGTGCTGGAATGAATCCAGAAGTTGGTAAGCGCGCAGCAGAAGAAACAAAAGCAGAAGTACAAGATGCAATCAAAGGTGCTGACATGGTTTTCATTGCTTGCGGAATGGGAGGAGGAACAGGTACTGGTGCGGCACCAATAGTGGCTCGTGCTGCAAAAGAACAAGGCATACTCACTGTCGGTGTAGTCACAAAACCATTCTTCTTCGAAGGTAACCAGCGTATGCGAATAGCAGAACAAGGACTATCAGAACTCTCAAAGGAAGTAGACGCTATCATAGTGATTCCAAACGACCGCCTACTCTCTATTTCAGGCAAAGACACTAGTCTAAAAGACGCTTTCGCTATGTGTGATAACGTTTTAAGACAAGCAGTAGAAGGTATTTCTGACCTTATCACTACCCCTGGAGTTATAAACGTAGACTTTGCCGATATTAAGGCTGTTATGGCTGATACTGGAAGCGCTCTTATGGGAATAGGCTCTGCATCTGGTGAGAATCGTGCAGTACAGGCAGCAACAGAAGCTATCAATTCCCCACTTCTTGAAATTTCAATTAACGGTGCTCGCGGAGTACTATTTGCAATATCCGGTGGAGATGATCTAACCATGTATGAAGTTCAGGAAGCAGCAAAGGTTATAACAGAATCAATTGATAAAGACGCAAAGGTAATAGTTGGAACTATCAAAGACGATAGACTTAAAAAAGGTGAAGTTCGTGTGACAGTTATTGCTACAGGATTTCCAACTGATGCTCCAAAGAAATCACTCTTTGCAAAAAACGAACAAGCTGGATCAAAGGCTGAAGTACAAACTGTTAAGGTAGAAGAAAAAAGAGAAATTCATAATTCCCTACCAAGTGATTTAGTGAAGAAACCAGAAAGTGCTAGTACTATAGTGCTAGACGATTTTGATGAAGATAATGACGACTGGAGTGCTGTTCCAGCATTTCTGCGTCGTCCTAAAAAATAATTTCTATGTTTGACCTTGTAATCATCGGCGGTGGACCTGCTGGATGTGCTGCGGCCGTCTATGCAGCCCGTAAACGCCTCAAAACTCTCCTAGTAGCGTATGAATTCGGTGGACAATCAACTGTGTCAGAAGACATACAAAACTGGATAGGAACACCGCATATCGCAGGTGCAACTTTAGCGTCTTCATTTAAATCTCACGTTCTTGAATATAAGAGTGATGTGCTAGATATTGCTGAGGGTGTGAAGGTTACAAGCATTGAAAAGAACAGTACAGGATTTTCTGTTTCAACTGATGACGGTAAGAAATTTGATACAAAAACTATTCTTATAACAACAGGAGGTAATCGTAGAAAATTAGAAGTTCCTGGAGCCGATCAATTTGAAAATAAAGGACTAACATATTGTGCATCATGTGATGGTCCACTATTTGCTGACCAGGATGTGATTGTAGTTGGTGGAGGAAATGCTGCATTTGAAACTTGTGCGCAACTTCTCGCATATTGCAAAAGCGTAACACTTGTAAACCGAAGTGAAACTTATAGAGCTGATGAAATTACAGTTGAAAAAGTTTTGAGCAATCCAAAAATGAAGGCAATTAAAAATGCTGAAATGTTAGAAATCTTTGGAGAGAAATTCGTGAAAGGCATGAAAATTCGTCATAAGGATACTAGTGTTGAGGAGACTATAGATGCAAGTGGAATATTCGTAGAAATTGGCCAAATTCCTGCAACGGATTTCGTGAAAGACATAGTAACGCTAGATAAGATTGGCAAAATCATTACTGATCCTATGACCCAGCGTACTGAAACTCCTGGAATCTGGGCTGCAGGAGACGTCACAAATGGCCTATATCATCAAAACAACATCGCCGCAGGCGACGCTGTTAAAGCTCTCGAGGATATATACCTCGCTATACATACAAAATAAAACAGCCCTGGTTCTGAGGCCAGGACTGTTTTAAATTTTTGGATAAGAATTCACATGGAATCAATTTTCACTATTTTTTCCAGGATTTCTCTTTCCTTTGGATTTTCATAAAGAAGGTCATCCAATTCCTCCTGAATCTTTTGGAACCTCTCAGATTTTGAGTTTCTTTCCTCAAAATATCTGGAGCCCAGTAGCATACCAAAGGATACAAGGAAACAAATAATTCCCACACCACCACAGTATTCTCTGATAGATGGAAAAATGTACGTAATGCCAGCAGCAATTATTCCAATGAAAATGGCAGCGGTAATTGTTTTGAGATAGGTTCCTCTTTCGAGTACGTCTCTCCCACTTGAGAGTAAATCAGAAATTCTTTTTCCGACAGCAGTGCTTTCCAATTTTTGGAACTCACCTTGAGATAATTGATATTTTATCCAGTTCATGGTATTTGATTTTGTTTCAAATACAATACCATTTATATGTTATTTGTCAAACAACTTCTCGATAAGTTCGAGTTGGGCTTTTGTGTTGGCACCTAGTGCTTCAATCATTGGAATCTTGTGTGTCACGATCTTCTTCCCTTCTTTGAAAGCCATTTCTGGTAAGTCTACGAGATAATATTCTTGTTGAGAATTTTCGTTCTTTAGTTCATTTAATTTCTCCCACATCCACGCTGCATCAAATACAAAATATGCCGGGTTAACCTCAGTAATTTTTTGTTCATCTTCGTTTGCACTTTTGCGCTCTACAATACGCAAAATATTTCCATTACTATCTCTAACAATCTTTCCGAAATTATCAAATGCATCCTTGCGCCACTCTTGGTAGTCTCCTATATCGGTTGTAGCCATTGTAATAGTTGCCCCGTGTGTGTGATGTTTATCAATCAACTCTCGGATTGTATTTGTCTTCATGAGTGGTTGATCAGAGAAAAGTACTACTACTGTATCTACATCTTCTCCTACATGCTCTCGTGCAATCTTAACAGCATGTCCGGTACCAAGTTGCTCCTCTTGAATTGCATAGTTATATCCTTCGCCAATTTCCTCCATGACATCCTCTTTTTTATGTCCCACCACAATTATAGGCTTCTTTGGAAGTCCTACACCCTCAACCGCGGAGAGTACATGTTTTAGAAATGGTTTGTCCCGAAGTGGTGTAAGAGCTTTCGGTCTATCACTCTCCATACGAGTGCCTTTCCCGGCTGCCAAAATGATTATTTGAACGTTTTCCATATATTTGAATACCCTATTTTATACATAAAAATGAAAAAACAAAAGGATGCGTTTTAGGCATCCAGATTGTCTTTTTGTTGTTGCTACAAGAGCTCAATAAACTCCGCAATAGACTCTCTCGCTTTATTCAAATACACCTGCTTCTGATTTTTTGAAATCATGATCGGAGTACCGGAATTAATTTCCTGTAGTTGATAAATTTCCTTTAGTTCAGTTTTTTTGAGATTTCTATCATACTCCACATAGAAATTATAATTAAATTTTTTACCACATGCCTCAATACTCAAATCGTAAACTATACCGGAAGTATCAACTGAGCCAGAAAGGAGCGCATCATCAGTGGTCTGATAATTAAATCGGTACGCCTTGCCGTCGTACACCAATTGAAGTGTAATTGTGTCGTCCTTAATCAGGATTTTATTATCAGACTGATCGAGGGAATATCGCATCGCGTCCAATTGTATAATCGGAAGGATGATCGGGTCAGGATTGTTTGAAACCTGCTGTCCCACCAGGTTATTTGTGGCTATATATATGATAGCGGTACAAATAAAAGCTACTGCTTTCATCGAAATATCTTTCGCTTACAGTAACACACTGACTTATTTTGTCAAACAAATATTATTTTATGATAAAAAATTATCTAGAGAGTATAAATGCAGTGAGCATCATTGTGACGAGTTGGAAACTTATCATGGTGAAAATTTGCTTCATCCAATACTGTCTCTTTGTATTACCCCAGATTACAGTACCAATCTGTACAGGTGCTATAAATCCTAGCCACAACCAGAACGCTATATGATATATGCTAAATCCACTTACATAAGGCACTAAATTTGCAAATGAAATTGTTGTGAAAAGTCCTAGGAAAAACTGTAGCGCATAGAATGGCATCATCGCCTTCTGCATCTTCTTCATCTCTTCTTTTGGAATATTCGTACATTCCATGATCTCCATCCACCATTTACCAAACATGATCGGTGAATACCAGAGAGCACCGAGCGCAAACGTAGCTACTGCAGACACAACTACCAACATATAATTTACTTCCATATTATTTATATAAATTATTAAAACTTCGTAATAAGCCAATTATATAATATTAATTGATTTTGGGTATTCAAA
>JAYRGZ010000021.1:0-3580 GCA_041907605.1 Minisyncoccota bacterium
AGAGCTTTTTCTGATCCATGAGATCCACAATCCTTCCCAAATCCCCTGCATTACGAGACAACCTATCAGGTGCCCATGTGAGAATTGCGTTGTATCTGCTATCAATGAGTCCCTGAAGGAGTTTGTTGAACTCTGGTCTTTGTCCAGATTCTTTGGCGGAGTGGCTCTCGGTGATTGTCTCTACGACTTGTAGTCTCTCTCGTCTGGCGAGATCTTTCATCTCACTCAGTTGTCCATCAATACTCATAGCTTGTCGCTCATCTGACTCGCTCGATTTTCTAGCATAAAGGCAATAGGTGGCTGTTGCCTTTAGCTTGTCCTGATAACTCATATACCACAAGGTATCGGAGAATACCCACAAAGCAAGTTCAAATTTTAGAGAGTACCCGCATTAGTTAGAACAAACTTGGATGAAGATTGTATGGATTCTGTATTTGAATAATTTTCTGCTTATTATGTAAGTTCATTTCTTTTGTTTCTTTAACAAAATCTATCATGTAACCCTGTAAATATTTTGTATTTATCGCATAAAATTTATCTTTGTTCCTAATAAATATTATTTCTCCGTAAACACTCGAAACTACTCCAGATATTGAGTCTCCAACTGCTAATTGATTAATATGGGTTATTTCACTTAAGTTTTCAGGGAAGGATATTCCATAATTATCAATGTTATACAAAAATACTGGCTCTCTATAAAAGACAGCCTTGTACGTGTCATTTATTTGTGAAATTAACTGACGGTGGATATTTACCAATTCAATATTGCATTTTTCATATGAGGGAATATCTAATATATTTTTTATCTTTGATTCCCACAAAACGGCTTGTTTAATTTGCATTATTCTTGAAATGTTGGTTTCAATGACTCTCGAGGTTATCCCATCAGTTTCAGATATTAACAATGAAGCAATCGCACCTTGCTCTAATAAGCGAGTGATTTTCCTTACTTTGGCAGCAACTCCTGTTTTAATTATGCCTCCTCCGAATATATTTATGTAATTGATATGAGGTTGACTTTTAAGAATTGCCGATTGATCATCTCTTAGCGAATTTACTGGTAGGATGTACACGCTATCTAGTGATTTGCATGTCTGACATTGTGAATATTGTGGGTTGCTTTGGAGTTGAAGTTTGCACGGCACTCTCTTGTAGTCAGGGTCACTTAAACTACCGATACAATATCTGTACTCTTGCACTTTGATAGCAATAGATTCTCCAGACTTGATCCTGGTATATTGCTCATCTCCATTATGCGGCATTTGTTTATACTTGAGCCATGGGGTTTTCCGTTCGTTATCCCACATTATTCCTAGAAAATGCATGTTATTGTTCAATCAATATGGGTAAATTTTTTGATCCCCGAAGATTGCACAAAACCTTCAAAAATACTTAATGGCGTAGCTATGATATTACCCTCAGGATCGTCTGAATACTTATAGATAACAAAATCCTCTTTTGAATCTGCCTCTTTGGCAATCATAATAACGTCTGCAAATCTACCCGTGTATTCTTTGTATTTGCCCAATTTTATTTTATTCATAGTTCGTACTAATTTGTATCCCATCCAAATTCTGAATATTGATTTTGCTTTGAGAATTCTTTAATTGCTTGTGCTACATACGGGATGATATTTTTTGGAAGTTTATTTATTGGTGACCATAATAGCTCACTATGCTTATGTGGCTCATTTATTTTTGGTTCACCTTTCCATTTATTTGCAAAAAAGAATAAACCAATCCATTCTTCTGCGTGAGTCATGTTATGCATAGCATGAACTAGCTTTATATTTTTCTTGGTTAAGTTTATATCAACTTCTTCTTTCGATTCTCTTATTATTGCTTTTGAAATGTTCTCACCCTCTTCAAGTGCACCTGCTGGTACGCTGTAATAGCCATCCATCCAACCAGTGTTACTTCTCTTTATAAGCAACACCTTATTATCTTTAATCAGTAATAAGAATACTGATAGTGATAGTTTGAATCTTTTTCTTTTAGACATATTTAACATAATCTTGGTAACTCTTGACCATATAAATGCTCTATAAGCTGTCTATCTCCTTGAATATTAACACCTACAACACCACTCCCTTTACTTGACATGACCTTTCCAACAATCTTAGAATTTTTACCATATTTATTCGCTTTAAAACAAGAAACTAGTTCATTCGATATCGATGGATCAGAAAAAACTACCAGACTTCCTTCATTTGCTAAGTATATTGGGTTTACGCCGAGCATATCTGATGCCATTTTAACTTCATGCTGTATTGGTAATTGGTCCAATTTAACTTCAACTTTTTTACTTATTGACTCCGAAATTTCGTTTAATGCAGAACCTAAACCACCTCTAGTGAGATCTCGTATATAGTGTATTTTATTGCCAAATCTTGATGTTGCGGAATTTATCATCTCATTTAAAGGTGCGCAGTCGCTTTGCACAATTGATTCATAACCCAAACCTTCTCTCATGGACAATATATGAATACTATGATTCCCTAAATTGCCGGTAACTACAATATCATCATTCTGTCTGATAGATGGCATTACATATCGATTAGAATCTGCATCGAATACCCCCACACCACTTGTATTAATGAATATTTTATCCACCTCTCCTTTACGCACAACTTTAGTATCACCGGCAACAATGTAAACACAAGCTTCCTTAGAAACAGTTTTAATATCTTGCAAAATTCGCTCAAGATCATCAATTGGAAATCCTTCCTCTAAAACCATAGATAACGTGATGTATTTGGGCTTAGCACCGCTAACAGCCAAATCATTAACAGTCCCGCAGATAGACACCTTACCGATACTACCTCCCGCAAAAAATATGGGGTCTATAACAAAAGAATCTGTGGTCATTGCAATAGCACTTGTCTGAATATCTAGTATTGCGCTGTCTTCCATTTTTCCCAAATACACCTCAGCAAGTATGGGTGTTATAAGATCACTAACTAATTTATGGCTTAATAATCCACCTGTGCCATGATCTAAAACAATATATTTCTGATCGTCAATATTCGAATTCATAACGAATTTTCACTTTTAACAAATTCAAGTATTTCTTTTAATGTCATAACTTTTGCACAGTAGCCAGCCATCCACTCTAGAGCTCTATTGGTATCATCTGGTCTTGTGGATACGACCCCATCAGATGGAACCAATACCCTATATCCCCTAAAATATGCATCAGCAGCCGTAGTTTGGACGCAAATTTGTGTTTGCATCCCTGTGATAATCACATCTGTAATATTAAGTTTTTTCAATAAGTCATCTAGGTTTGTAATGAACCACCCCGCAGCAAGCTGCGGGGTATCAGATGAATAAGTTTAGCTGACCTTTGCTGAGCAAAGTATATTCTTTCTCTCTTCCTTGTTGTTTGATGTATTGTGTGATTTCACGTTCATTGTTGTGTCTACCTATTGTTTCAATATAGTATCCATCAGACCAAAACTCTCCACCCCAGAGAAGCTTTTTCACTTCAGGTGCTTGTGCGAACACTTCTCGTGCAGTGATGCTTTTCACTATTTGTACTATTTTTTGTGGTGCCATCGTGGGTATTGATTGAATAAGAA
>JAYRGZ010000022.1:0-13635 GCA_041907605.1 Minisyncoccota bacterium
CCACCTCGCACGTATTCTTCCCGATCATTTGATTAAACGCACACCATGAAAAAATACTTTCGAAGATGGCGAAACCGGAGAGGAAGATGAGGATAGGGCTCCAGGTGGTGAGCATAGCCCACAAGAGCAATCCTACACCTATCGCCAAACGAATCAAGCGATCAGATTTACCTATGTTTCTCATCTTTTTCACAACCGTCACATCAGAGACTTTGCGGAATTTTTTCATTATAAATTTCAAGATGAAGCCTAGAGCGAAAGCGAGGATATACATCGCGACAATCATGCCCCAACCAAATGGAGATTTAATGAAACTGATTGGTGATTCGTCAAAAAAGTTTTTCTTGAGCTCGGGAATTATAGTGAGTGCATTCATGCCTTCTTTCTGATCAAAGGCTTCTATCTCGCCGATAGCGAGCGAATATTTGCTGTCATTGTTGCTACTCCAGACACGGATCTCATACTTCCCTGCTTCCGCGCGTGCTTTGTATTCTGGACCCATCCAGTAAGTGTCTGCACCAAATGGTTCGTAAAATTTCTTCCATTCAAAATTTATGCCGTCCAAGACTGCAAGTTCTTTTCCGTTTTTTAATATCTCTGCTGAGACATCTTTCTTCTGCCCTGCGATATCTGGCACGAGGACGTTTACATATAAATCAAAAGCTTCAGTCGCATTGATCACATACACATCAGGCTCGCCGGTAAGTTTGCCGTAGTACGCTTTGGAAATTTCCGGATCAGGCACTTCTGTCAATCGGCTCTCGGTAATCCGTGGCTGATGCGCGAGAGCGAAGGTTGGAGCCAAGATAAATGACACGATCAGTATAAAATGTATTACTTTAGTTAGATTAGAAAGCATGATGATGACATTCTAGCATTTTTTCATTGTGCCTGGGACAGGATTTGAACCTGCATGCCTTTCGGCACCACCACCTCAAGATGGCGAGTCTACCAATTTCTCCACCCAGGCATTTATTTGTACTTTCTTTGTTGTATTTTCTCAGTCTTTAGTGCTTTTTGTATTTTGATCTTCTTACGAGAAAGGCAAACAACACTTGGACTATAGTACATTTTCTTGATTATTTCCAGTGCTTCTTTTTTTGCATATTTCAATTGGAAAAAGACTTTCTTTTTCTTTCCTGTAATATGCCCCCTAACATCAATTCTCTTTTTTATCTCTTCCTGTAGCCATTCAACGTGTTTTAAACTTGCTGAGGCAAATTCCAAATAAAACATATGACTTGAGCGCCAACGTGGATCATAGTAAGAATAGAAACAACCATCTCCATCAAAACACCCCCTCAGGAAATCAAAGAAATATTCAGGTGGGATTTCTAGCCTTCCCATGGTCAATGATTTTCTAGGAGTTAGTCCAATTGAGATAAGAAAATCATAAAAAATTCTATTTTTGAATTGAATTCTTTTATGGTTAATCCCACTACCACTAGTTTTGTTACTAATTTTAAATTTAACCCCCAAACATTTTGAGAAATTTTCTAATTGCTCTCTATCTTTCGACGTTAGATCTACCAAAAGTCCATCTTTCGATAAACATCCATCTGTTGCAATCAAACCAATAGCATAAGCTAATCCTGGTCGCCATTTTGTACTTACTAGCTCTTTTGGTTTTGGTCCCCTCTTTACCATGCATATATATTATACTACCTCAATGTAATAGCGTCTACTAGATTAATTTGACACAAAACCCGTCCGCCTTTCGGCGCGACGGGTCTTATATTTATTCTGCTTCGGTTGATGTTTCTTCTTCTAGTCCGGCAGTCTTCATCTTTCGGCGGATATCGCGAACTGCTTTCTCTCGTACGTAGTAGAGTTTGCTTCGGCGAGCGCGAGCGCGCTTCACAACTTCTATCTTGTCTACGAGTGGTGAATATAATGGGAAAATACGTTCTACGCCTACACCGTTTGAAACTTTGCGGACAGTAAATGTTGCGCCAGCGGATGTACCGTGTTTCCGTGCAAGCACAAGGCCTTCAAATGCCTGGAGACGGAATTTGCCTTTATCTTCAATTTTTGACCAAACACGAATAGTGTCGCCTGAAGAAAACACAATGCCCTTTCGTGTTTCTACGTCTATTGGAGTTGTTTTCAGCGCTGTTTTCATGCGGGTTACTTTAGCATAGAATTTCTTATAAGACAAGTCCCTACACCAATTTCCATGTCACTTTAGATTGTCTACTGGTTAAGCAATATTCAAATATAAAAAAATAATTTTTTTGCTACAAAACACGTAACCACAAAAGCAAAATTACATGGAAATTGGTGTGGGGGCAAGCCCCTCTGCTCTCACAAAGTCCTCCGGAAGCGGTGCTTCTACTGTTATATCTTCACCACTCAATTTTTTGAATGTTATTTTGTAAGCGTGGAGCGCTAGACGCTTGAAACCTAGCGCTGCCTCACGTCCTGTAGCGTATAGTATGTCGCAAACAACAGGGTGATTGAGATGCCTGAAATGCACTCTGATCTGATGAGTTCTACCGGTCTTCGGCATAGCTTCTATATATGTATATGTACCAATTTCTGTACTTCCTTTCACCACACCTTCCGGCAGACCATAACGTGCCAGAACTTTGTATTCTGTGATGGCTTCGCGCATCGTACCTCTGGCACTTCTGCCTGTCGCCCACCTGCGGATGTCACCATTTGATCGTCCAATAGGTTCATTGATCACTCCTTTATCGTCTTTGAGAGCACCATATAAAAAAGCTCGATAAACTTTCTGAATTTCATGATTTTGAAATTGCTCTTTTAAGTTTTCAAAAGATTCTTGATTCTTAGCAATTATTAACGCCCCGGAAGTGTCTTTATCTAGTCGGTGTACAATACCTGGGCGATAAATTGTCTCTCCATCTATTAGAAGTGGCTCCCCTACGTATTTTAATTCTGGGAAATTTTTTATTATCTGGTCAGCTAAAGTTTCGAAATTTCCACGCCCGTCCCCATGCACAACAAGCCCTGCAGGCTTGTTTATGACTAACATATTTTCATCTTCGTAGAGTATCGGTGGGAAATTAGTCATTCTTTCTTTGATAAAAATCTCTCATTGTATTATATGCAACACTATTTTGTTTGTATTCGTGAAATTCTTTTGTTTTCACAAAATCGTTATATGAAATTTCTTGTTTTAAATCCTCTATAAAAAGTTGAATTTTCCTGTATTGTTTATGAATGAAATCATACGCCTGATCGTCAGAATTTTTCTCAAAAAACTTTAGTGCAGCCTTCAATTGCTCATCAATTTGTCGAACCATTAAATATTTGAAGGGATGATTATTTAATTCGTCTTGCTTACCTTCAAGATACATTGAAGCAAAATATTCAATCTCCGCCTTTGAACCACCAATTATAAATCTTGGAACAATTAAACTACCGCGTTCATGTGTGTCAGGATCTTCGAAATACTTAACAACTGGTATTGCATGCCTTTCTACATGATTATCCCATTCTTTTATTAATTTATCCTCAATTGTGTTTGATGCAGAAGAAACAGTAAAATCAAAAGCAGCACCAAGATACTTACCTTCATCTCGTTTTAGTACAGCGTCAATTCCAACTCGCAAATCATCTCTCTCTGAAGTCATCACGGCTTTAAATTTTGGGAACATTCCATTATTTATCCGATCAACAATCATAGCTTGCATCATTTCACTCAATGCAAAACCACCTTCAATAATAGAAATATTACCGGCTTCCTCATTTTTTTTACTTATTGCTTCCTTTGTTCTGGCTACATATTCGTTATCTTCATCAATTTTTTCTTTTGTGTATTCCAGTTCTGATTTTGTTCCCTTCATTGCCCCAATAAACTTATTCGGATCGGGTCTATGGTCATAAACAGTTTTTAGTTTTTTTGCTAACTCAAGTTGTTTTTCCAAACTTTCAAGAACCCCTTGGCCAGTGTATTTTATAGATAATGGTTTTTCCATTGGTTGCATACTGTGCGCGGTGAGGGACTTGAACCCCCGACCTTCCCGGTGTAAACGGGTTGCTCTACCAACTGAGCTAACCGCGCAAAAAATTTTATTTTTACAAAATTCTTTGAAACTATTTGGTCACAGATAATTTTCCTACTGAAAATTTCCGCGACCTCATTCGAGTCTGATGACTCTCAGAGTCAGAATGACCCGACTCGACGCCGTCGCGTCTCCGTCTCACAAATAGTGTTCCCACACTATTTGTGCCCCCGCCAGGAATCGAACCTGGAATAACGGCTTAGAAGTCCGCAGTTATATCCATTTAACTACAGGGGCATTCTCGCCCAAGGACAGGATGACTATACCAATATTTTACGACAGGGTCAATAAATTAAAGGCTATTTGCTCGGATCGCTGACCACGATGGGATTGGTTAGAATCTGTACTGAGGCTTTGGCTCTATCATCAAATTTCTGCAATACCTGATCCAATTTCTTCCTATTTATCAACTCCGGCGCTTTTCTGGAATCAATATTTTTATTTATGAAATCATCGTTACTTACCTTCGTAAATATGAAAAAGGAAAATAGTGCCACACTTAGAAGTAGTACGAAGGTACCAATTAGCATCGTACGCCAGATAGCAACAGGTGAACGGAGCAATTGCTTGTGTGAGCTTTTGTGACCTTTCAAAAATTTTTTAAAATCTAATTTCATATTTATATATTGAAGCTTATTAGATTAAGTGTTATATCCAGATCCCAAATTGGATTGGTAGAAATTGGTAATCCTGTTACCAAATCAGTTGGCTGTTCCGTAGCTTTTGTAATAGCAATAGAATCATAACTAAACTGATACGGTGTATTTTCGATGAGTAGAAGCAATTGATAAACCTTCTCAAATTCCCCGGTAGCCTTGAAAGATACTTTCATAGTTTTTGCTTTCGTATCAATGTCGGCACTGCCTAATTTGAAGGCTACACCCACCTTCTTGCCATAACCCTCTAGGGTTTCGAGGAATGCCACTGCGTCTTTCGAATCTACGAAGTGTGTAGAGAGTTTCTCGCTATCAGCGTTTGTAGCATCAATTGTACGTTTGAGTTGTGCTCTCTCATCTTGTTTTTGTGTTTCTTTATCTACCTCGGCCGAAATTTCTTCAATGTGAATGTTTTTGGTTTTTATAATGTAGAAAAAATAAAGTGACGAACCCAAGGCTAGTACAAAGAATACTAGGGCAATGAGCATATGTATTAAAATTGAAGATTGTTTTTTCATTTCTTAAATGTTCCTTCAATAATAAAATCGATATTGTTGTTCTTTAGGAAATTAGAAATCGGTAGCTGTATTCCGATAAATTGTGGTACAGAAGACAAATCCCGTTCAAACGCAAGTAGCGACTCACGGTCTTTGGCCTGGCCGACTACAGAAATTTTCAGGTCTTTGTCGGAAGCATTGTAAGTGACTGAGGTGATGCTAATGTCTTTGGTTTTCTTACTGAGTACTTGCGCGAGTACATCTTGGGAGAATACAAATTCTCCCTGCTCCGGAAAGACTTTCAATTTAGAATTTATGTCATCGATTACCTTGTCGAGTGTGTCAGATTTGTCGTTTTCACTATTTTTCTTAAGCGTTGCCAATTTATCTACTAGGGTTTTCTCTTTTGATTCTGAGAGTACAAATGTAGGAAGAAGAAATACTGCACCGGATATACCCACGAGAGCAAGCATATACATAGAAAGTACGGCCACTTTCATTTGGTGGATTTTCTTTAGTTTATTCTTCTCAATTTCGGGTAATAAATTAATCATATTCGAAATCTCCAAGTGCTAATCCTAGTGCCGTCACATACCCGATAGCCTCACGAGAAGTCATTTGTGGGACATACGAATCACCGTTTGCAATGTTTACCCATGGGTTTGCGAGTGACACTTTCATACGAAGTGAGG
This sequence comes from Minisyncoccota bacterium, assembly GCA_041907605.1. Taxonomy (GTDB): domain Bacteria; phylum Patescibacteriota; class Minisyncoccia; order Phycocordibacterales; family UBA9973; genus JAYRGZ01. The sequence continues at coordinate 5,877 of JAYRGZ010000022.1, forward strand.
CAGAGAGATATTCGCTCAATCCTATGAGATTTGCATTACCACCACAGAAAAGTATTTCATCAATCTTGGGACGGTCTTTTCCATCATCGTCTTTATGTGTTTGCCAATAAATAAGATTCTTACTTATCTCGTCCCGTAGTACTGAGATGCTTTGGAGCATTGCTCCGAAGAGTTCTTTGTGCTCTGGACTACGTGATAGGCCCTCGGTACGTTTGAGTGCTTCGGCTTTTTCAAAAGAAATGTTTAGACTTTTCTCAATTGCTTTGGTTAATCCATATCCCCCAAGATCAAGCGTGGTAGCAAATACCACAACATTTTTCGTCACTATTGAGATTCCAGTTCTTGTCTCCCCGAAATCCACTATCATATATGTGGCATTGTCCCCTCTTCGAACAATTGCTCGCGCTATTGCCTGAGCTTCAAGCTCGAAAGAGAGCGGTACGAGACCAGCCTGCTGAAATACTGACGAGTAAGTTTCTACCACAAAGGCACTCATAGCCGAGACTTCCAAATCATATCCATCATTATGATCATCTAAAATAGCATAGTCAAAAACCGCTTCACTGGCTTTTATCGGTATGTGTTCTTCTAATTGAAGCTCCACCATATTGCGCAGTTCTTTCACATCAGCTTGCGGTATACGAATATTGAATAAATACAGTTGTTCTTCGGGAAGAGCTACACGTACATAGTGGATTTTTTGTTTTTGTTTTATATCTGAGAGAAGTGCTATAAGTTTCTTGGAATCCTGGATTTTTCCGGCGCTCATTATGCCCGGTGGTACTGGTATCGTACCGAAACGTTTTAGTTTCAAACCTCCTACTGTTTGTTTGAGTTCTGCGAATTTTATTGATTGGTCAGAAATATCAAGACTCATCGAAGAGAAGATGAGCGCCTCAGGTGGTGGAAAAATTCTTGTGAGCAATGATTGCTTCATTGTCTTTATTATACCTTGTCTCTATAAACTCTAAAAGAACCTACTCTTTATAATCTTATATATTAGAGGCGCGAAAGATACTACGAAAATTCCTCCGGCGATAGGAAGTACATACTGATCAAGTGTTGGGACGAGAGTTCCCAAGAAATATGAAGAGAGTAGTAGAGTCACCATCCAAGTAAATCCGCCGATTATGTTGTAGAGGAAAAATTTCTTGTATTCCATATTGCCCACTCCTGCAAGCATTGGAGCAAAGGTACGAACAAAAGGAATAAACCGTGCGAATATTATAGTTTTGGGACCATGTTTTTTGAAATATATTTCAGACTTTTCTACATATGAGCGTTTAAAGAACCACGACTCTTCTTTTGTGAAAATCCTCGGGCCAAGTTTTTTGCCCGTGAAGTATCCGAAATTATCACCTATAACTGCCGCGAGAAATCCACCAATAATCAAAATCCAAATGTTTAGATGCCCAGCCGAGGCAATTAGCCCTGCTGTAACAAGTAGTGAATCACCAGGAAAAATAATTCCGAAAAATAGCCCCGACTCGCAGAATATAGCTATAAAGTATCCAGTGTACCCGAGTACTTCTAGCAAGTGTTTTGGATCTAAAAGTGTCTGTAACATTATCGTACCTTTGCTCCGGGTGGAACTTCTACTTCAGGAATAAGAAAAACTGGATTAACGTCCATACCGTCCACTGCCATAAGCATTCCTTGTGACTCAATTCCTTTTATCATTCGTGGTTGTAGATTTACAATATAAAGTACTTGCTTACCGATTAATTTTTCGAAATCAGGATAATATTCACGAATTCCGGATACAATTTGTCGTAGTTTCATCTCACCATCTTCTGTCTTATCTCCCGTATCTACCATGCATTTGAGCAATTTATCAGTTTCAGGCACAGGTTCTACCATTTTTATAGTACCGACACGTATATCGAGTTTCTTGAATTCTTCATAACTTACGTATTCCATATTGAGATTATACTACTTTCTTTGCTGTGTGTTATGTATTATATGTTTCGTGTCCTATATCACTTCCTTTTGATAACAACTTTCACAGTACACAATCTCCGGTCGCTCAGGTGCATAGTTTGTTGTGATCTCTTTGTCACAATGAGCACAATTACGTTTCCAGAATTTATATGGACCACGTCTTTCTATCCTATTTTGGTGTCTACAATAAAAACATTTTCTTGGAATCGGAAGATTCATCTTTCTATAGAAAAGTAGCTCTTGCGGAATAATTTTGTAATTTCTATCACACTGTATACATCTGAGAACTTCGTTTGTGATTGAATCTGGAACATCTTTTATATTGTCCGGTATTTTATCTGATGTAAGTGTTTCTTTACCTTTTGTCATTTGCACATCGTCTTCCCATCTGAAGCCTAGTGCTACAACTTCTTCTTTGGTCATAGGAAAATTATCCTGTGCAACTGTCTCATTATATGCAAAAGGAGCAAGCTCTGGTGGCATTATCAATCCGTATAAATCCTGGTCCGTAAGTTCTTTTATTATGTGATCTCTTAATTTTTCGTATTCCTCTTTTGAATATTCTTTGTTGAATATCGAGTACTTAGCATTCTTTAGGGCATCACAGGCTACACAATCCTGACAATTTGATGTATAGAATCCATATAATATATTCCTACAATTTTCTGCTCCGTATGTACCAATAGTATTACTACAATATCCAGTAGCCACAACTTCTAGTAATTTTTCTGAATTTGTTCCATAGCCTATTGTACCGAGTGAATCTTTGATCAATTTTGAAGAAAAAGTATATCTACAATCCTCTGATTGAAAAATTTCAAAAGAATTTTGAACATTTTTGCATTCTGATAAATAATCCCCTGTTGAGTTAATTGACTGTAAATTATTGTTTTCTCTTCTCGGAAATTTAAGAGCAAAGTCTTCGAACTCTTTCTTGAATTCTTCCATTTTTTCATAACTACCCATGACCTCTACTACACGTTTGTTGTATTCCTCTTTTGTAAGTTGTTCGTTTAAAAAACAATTACTCTTACCTCGAAGATTAACGCATCCAAAACAATTTGTTAGACCACTACAATTAATAACAAAGTGGCAATCAACGCATCCGACTATATTTTGTCCATGAGTAACAGAGGAAGATTCTTGAATATTGATAGATTCATAACATCTATCAACTGAAAATCCAAAATACAAATCTGAGGAATCGCGTCCATTGCGAAAACCTCTAGAATACATCAGTTCTTCAGCTGGACCAGTATTGAAAACTAAATAACAATCTTTGCAACCACTCGCCATATTCACGTATTCACTATTTATATTTTCTCCATAACCAAGTGATAGATAGAGCGTTATTTTTGGAACTTTTATAAGGAATTCTTTCATTTGCTCCAAAAATGGTCGGTTGTAATCATAATCTGTGGCATATTCTTTTGGATCCCATTTTTCAGAATAGAAACAGTCGTAACAGTAAATCTTGTATGGAAGTTTCGGATTATACATCGTCACAATTCCCTTACCACAAAGATCACATTTACGTCCTGAATACAGGGTTGTTTCGTTACGGAAAAGTGCACGCATTTTGAAACGACAGTCTGGGCAGACTTTTGGCGCTGGAACCTTCATCTTCTCGTAGAATGAAAAATCGTCATCCTCAAGGACAAAATCATGTTTACATTTAGTACAATTGCGTGTTTCGGTCATATATATTCCTTACGATAGCACTCTTTACATAAAATGCGAGGTGAGCGTTCCTTTGAGTAGTGAGTCTTGAATTCTATGTCGCACTTATCACAAATTCGATCCTGTAATTTCATGTTTTCTACCCATCTGTCTACTTTCTCCCATATTCTACAAAAAGGACAGCTGCGAGGTAGTGGTAAACCAAATCTTTTGTGGAATTGGAGTTCTTGAGGAATAATTCTGAAACCACGTTTACACGTGGAGCAACCTATAACCTCTTTTGTAATTGAATCATTAATATTTTTAATATTATCTTCCAAGTCTTCCGGTTTAATTGTTATTGCATATTCCTTATCCTCAGGCTCATACCACTTTAATCCTTTTTGGATGACTTCTTCTCTTTTCAGTGGAAAAAATCTAGAAGCAAAGGAGTCATTGTATGCATGAGGTGAAAATTCTGGTGGAAAAAATTCCCCGTATTTATACGTATGTCCTTCTTTACTCATATAAGGAACTGAATCCATATCAGAAATTATTTGCTTCTTCAATTTTTCATATTCGTCTTTTGAGTACTGTCTATTTAATATGCAATGATCAATATTCCTTATGGAAACACATCCAAAATGGTGTGATGCACCGGTAGAAAGTTTCGAATACTCTACATCAAAAAGTCCAAAACCAGATTCGTGTGTAAACCGTACATCTTTTGCGTCCTCACCAACTGTCATACATTCATATACTCTATCAACATTAAAACCCCAATCAGTATAGTCATATGAATCCTGAACTTTGCCGGATTTTATTAGCATTAAATATTTAGAGTCCTCAGCTCCAATTGTTTCGTAACAATCTTTGCAATTTTTACACTCAAAGTAATAACTACCCGTAGAATTTACAGAGAAGTCATCATAGTTGGGTTTACGTGGAAATTTTTTCCAATGTTCATGAGCTTTCGATTTCCACGATTCATATTCCTTATAAGAACCTAGATCTATTCCTTTTATTTTTTCCTCATAAACTTCCTTCGTTAGTTGCTCATTAAAAAAATTATGATGACCATTTTTTATATTTGCAGATCCAAAACAATTTGTTGAACTATCAGTATCAGTTACAAAACAACAATCAACATCATGTCGTGCATTGAAACAATGTATGTTGTTATAGCACTTGAAAATGTTTCCTGAATCATACGTATTTTCACATTCAATAACTGGGGTACTGTCATATACATTCCTATTATTCAATAAATAGTATCCATACGCACATTCTTCGTTATGTTCTGAATAAAAGATAAGATAACAATTTTTTGATTTCCCTACGTGATTTGTAAAAGGTGAAAGTTCTCCGGTAACTTTATCTATAGATAAACCTAAAAGTGGAGTAGTATGAAGCAATTCATTCCATTGTTCTAAAAATGACCTATTTGGATTATATGATTTACTAAAATCTCTCGCGTCCCATTTGTCACTCCAATAACAACGATCACAATAAACTACATACGGGGCACTTGGAGAGTACATTGAAAATTTCATCTCTCCACAGAGATCACATTTACGTTTGAAAAGCTCCAATCCTTTCATCCAAATAAGCCGTCTCTGTAGACGACACTCGGGACAAAAAGTCGGTGGAGGAACTTTTATTTTTGAATAAAAATCAAAATCTTCTTGTTCAATATTGAAATCTTCCTTACAATTCTGACAATTTCTTGTTTCCATATTATTTTTTCTTATTCAAAAACCTTTCGAGGATTATCGCTGCCGCACGAGCATCTAGATTATCTGGTTTTTCTGGTTTTTTAGTCTGCCTATCGTTGCGTGATTCTTTGCCTTCCCTATCGTGTGCTTCGTATGATGTGAAAGCCTCAGTGATTTTCTCAATTGGTAGAAGTGTCACGAGTGATAGCTGTCCAATAAATTCGTTTATTTCTGAATCAATTTTATTTCCTTCTGATCCGCCGATAACTATTCCGCTAATCTGTTCACTTTGAATTATTTTTTCGATATCAGAAATTAAATTAGGAGTATTTTTAAGTACTAGAAAAGGCCGTGCAATTGTCCCCGTCTCATCTGAGAGTGCGAGTCCTACACGTTTGGTCCCATAATCAATTCCTAAATACTTCATATATATAGTATACATAAAAGCAAACGAGGCGCGTAATGCACCTCGTCACTTCAATTTGTTCGATTATTTCTTCATTATTACCGCCCATGATTTGGGTCTCTCCAGATGGTCTTTCAATTCAATCAATTCCACGGAGAAGAATTTGAATTTTCGGAATATTTCCTCCAGTTGTTCTTTTGTAAAATGATATCGGTTATCACCGAGCTCAAAGTTACTGGAAACAATCAGGAGGAATTTGCCTTGGTCTTCCAGTAATTGAAAAACTTTATCTACATAAATCGGTCTTTCCTCCGGATCAAAAAAGTGAAACACTCTTCGATCCAAAATGAAACCAAATTTTGCATCCTTTTCAAATTCCAAAAAATTTTTATTCAGGAAGCTCACTTTCTGCCCGGCGTTCCTTGCCCTCACCTTTGCTGCATCAATTGCAACCTTGGAAAGATCAACTGCGGTAACTTCAAATCCTCTTTCTGCTAAAAAGATTGAATTCGTACCCATGCCACAACCAATGTCCAATGCGGTTTTAGGCATAATAGTAATTCCCGAATCAATAATAGAGACTAGGTATGGTTCAGGGATATTTGCCTCCCATGGAATCGAAGGACTCATGTACTTCTCATCCCAGGCTTTTTTTGTTAGCAACATGTTAGTTCGGTTTATTTGTACTTACACTAGCATGTAAAAACATTCCGTCAAATACGAAATTTTAGAATAATTCCTGTGCGGAGGAGGTGAGATTCGAACTCACGGACCGCTTTCACGGTCTCTTGTTTTCAAGACAAGTGCCTTCAACCACTCAGCCACTCCTCCGTATATTCGCTTCGCTCATACGGAGGCCTACTAAGTAGAACCGTGACTTCGTGGTCGGTACTATAGTACCGGTGAAAAATGAAGCAGTTCATTTTTCACCCATCTCAGTCACTCCATATGGAGAAACAAATTTTATATTTTAGTTTTCAAAACTTCTCGGATATCTTTCCAACTTTTCTTTGCTACTGCAAATATGTAGAAGATATCTAAAATTGCAAAAGTATTTAGAAGTATTAGCGCCATGAACCAAATCTTTTGGTCTCTTTTTGATGCAGTCCACAGTGCAAATGCTTTCCATGGAAGGACCCAGAGCATCACGAGCACAAATACCCATACGTTTTTCTGTAATACCATTTCCATACGGTGACTATACCAAAAATGCCCTTCTGTGACAACACAAAAGCAAAACCGCCCAAAGTGGGCGGTTTTGCGAGACTAAGAGAATAGGTCGTGTTCTTTTAGTTAGTTGATTGCTCCACCTCCTTGTGGAATATGACAAGTAGCTTTTACTGTTGTCTTGAAGTTTGTACGAGCAGCTGTCACAGCATCGTTGTATGCTGTTCTTGCAGCACTGCGAGCAGCACTGTATGCAGTCCATGCTGCCTTACGAGCGTCTTTTCCAGCTTGTACATCAGTTGCTTGTAGAGTCCAGCCAGCTTGCACTGCTGTAGTTCTTGTAGCTATAGCTGATTGTATTGCTGTAGCAAATGTAGCTACTGATGTACTCTCTGCTGTATCACGAATTGCAACCTGAGCATTTACGCAAACAGGGTCAATCGGAGTGCTAGCACCTACATATGCCAAAGGCATAAGCATTGCGCCCAAAAGAGTAAGTGTTCCAGCTCCTTTTAATAGTGTATTTTTCATAATTTTCTATATTTTAATATTTAATTAATAAATCATGTCCGACAACATGTATTATAGATGACGTGGAGATACAATATATGTGACTATTATTTCATCTTTGATTTACTTCATAAAATCGTCACAAAACGGTATACTCTACGTTACATATGAGTAGCACGGAGTACATGAATATAGAAGACCTGAGAGCGTTGGTAGAGAGGGCAAAAAGTGGAGATTCTGGTGCATTTAGCACTATTTATTCTACTTACTACACACCGCTATATCGCTATATCTATTTCCGGGTAAAGAGTCGGGAGGAGGCCGAAGATTTGACCCAAAACGTCTTTATGAAAATCTTCGC
>JAYRGZ010000023.1:0-9693 GCA_041907605.1 Minisyncoccota bacterium
GCTATTATTATTCCAATGGATTATACAGACGTAGAACTCAAAGCATTCCTAAAAGAAGCAGGAGAGGAAAAAATAAATCCAATTGATAAATTAGTTATTAAAAAGAAAGATTTAGAAACAAAAGAAGGAGAAGTAGTTATACTAGAAACAACACAATGAAAAATTTTATTATAAAATTGCAAGACAAACCCCTTGGTGTAAGAAAGCAAATTCTGATAGTGAGTACCTTCGGGATAACTTTTCTTATAGTTTTAATATGGATTTTTACCTTTACTTATTCGAGGAATACAAAAAAATCTATATCCAACAACAGTATGGCAAAACCCTTTCAACTTCTGAAGGATAATGTAGTACAAGTATACGCAAATGCACAGAAAGGATTTGAAGAAGCGAAAAATGGTTTAGGTAATAACAAATAATATTTATGGCAAAAGAATCTCCAAAAAAAGAAGAGCCAATTTCTCGTCAAAGCGTTGTCGGTATCGACATAACGAAGGAGATGAAAGACTCATATATTAGTTACGCAATGAGTGTGATCATGTCTCGTGCGCTTCCTGATGTGCGTGATGGATTAAAACCAGTACACCGTAGAATCCTCTATGCCATGCATGAAATGGGTCTTACTTCATCTGCTAAAACAAAGAAATCAGCGGCAGTAGTTGGAGATGTACTTGGAAAATACCACCCACACGGAGATGTGGCGGTGTACGATTCAATGGTCGGAATGGCACAAGAATTCTCATACAGATATCCTTTGATAATTGGACAGGGAAACTTCGGCTCTATCGACGGAGACCCTGCAGCTGCAATGCGTTATACGGAAGCAAAGATGTCTAAGCTCTCCGCTGAACTTCTTCGTGATCTTGAAAAGGACACGGTGGATTTCCGTGCCAACTACGACTCAACCAGAAAAGAGCCAATAGTTCTGCCTTCAGCTGTACCGAATCTACTTCTAAACGGTACACTTGGTATTGCTGTTGGAATGGCGACAAACATACCACCGCACCACCTTGGCGAAGTCATAGATGCAACACTTCATTTAATAGATAACAAGGATGCAACAACAGATGATCTACTAGAATTTATAAAGGGACCAGATTTTCCTACAGGTGGAATAGTATATGGTTCTGTCGATATGAAGCATGCTTATGCAACCGGACGTGGTGGAGTAGTAACAAGAGGAGAAGCAGAAATAGTGGAAGCTAAATCTGGTCAGGCACAAATAATAATCCCATCCATTCCATATCGTGTAAACAAATCTGATCTGATCATGTCGATTGCAGATTTAGTTTCAGAGAAAAAACTAGAAGGTGTAAAAGGTCTTCGTGATGAATCTACAAAAGATATTCGTATTGTAATTGATCTAAAAAATGGAGTCTTCCCACAAAAAGTTTTAAATTTCTTATACAAACACACCCAACTAGAAACCACATTTCATTTCAATATTGTTGCAATTGTTGATGGCGTTCCGCAAACTCTCTCTCTTAAATCTATTCTCACAGAATTTATTGCTCATCGTGATATTGTAGTTCGACGCAGAACTGCATTTGATTTGAAACGTGCTGAAGAGAGAGAACACATACTTCTTGGTTTAAAGAAAGCACTCGATCATATTGATAAAGTGATTAGTGTGATAAGAGCCTCCAAGGATTCACAAATTGCGAAACTTAATTTAATGAAGGAATTTAAATTTACTGAAATTCAGGCTACAGCAATTTTGGAAATGCGTCTTCAGAAACTAGCAGGGCTAGAGCGCAAAGCAGTAGAAACAGAACTAAAAGAAAAACAAGATCTAATAAAAGAATTAAAAGATCTTCTTGAAAGTGCCAAGAAAATAATGAAAGTGGTGAGTAATGAGCTCAAAGAAATCAAAGACAAATATGTTGATGAACGTCGTACGCGTGTAGTAAAAGGCGGTGTGAAAAACATTTCAGAAGAGGATCTAATTCCAGAAAAAGAATCAGTGCTTGTTTTCACTGCAGGTGGATATGTTAAGCGTACAGATCCTAGTGAATATCGAAGTCAGAAACGTGGTGGAGTAGGAGTTATCGATCTTGAAACCAAAGAGGAGGATTTCGTCACGATACTATTAAATGCCAATACCCACAGTGACTTACTATTTTTCACAAATCTTGGAAAAGCGTACCAAATCAAAATGTATGAAATCCCAGAAGGCCGTCGTGCAACAAAAGGAAAGTCTATTATGAATTTCCTCGCGCTCTCTGGTGAAGAGAAGGTAATGTCAATACTGCCAGTATCAAAAGACAAGAAAGCTAAAGAACAATACCTAATGCTTGTTACAGAAAACGGTACAGCTAAGAAGATGTCCTACGAACAATTCAAAGACGTTCGTCGTAGTGGATTGATTGCAATTAAATTAGATAAAAACGATTCTCTTAAATCAGCACTACTTGTAGAAAAGGGAGATGAAATAATGTTAGCTACTGCCAAGGGCCAGTCTATTAGATTTAAAGAAGGAGATATCCGTGAGATGGGACGTACTGCTGGTGGGGTAAGAGGCATGAAGCTTGCTAAAAGTGATGTTCTTGTCGGAGTTGATTGTATAAAGAAAGATATGAAGGATGCATCACTACTAACTATGAGTGCTAACGGTCTTGGCAAGAAAACATTCCTAAAAGAATACAAAGTTCAAAAACGTGGAGGTTCAGGAATCAAAACAGCGAAAGTTACACCGAAAACCGGGGAACTTATAGTTGCCAAAGTTATAAGTATTGAAAGTGAATTAATCGCAATGTCTAAAAAGGGCCAGGTGATACGTACCAACCTCGATGCAATACCTACATCAGGAAGGCAAACTCAAGGTGTTACTATCATGAAGATGCGCGGGGGTGACGGTGTGGCATCGATTGCTTGTCTATAAACATTTTTCATTTTTTTATTTTAGTAATCGCGCTATACTAGATACATGTTTGCAAACCCAGAATCAAACGTGCGTTTATTTGGTCTCACACCAAATATGCATATTGCTGACCTCGGAGCCGGAAGTGGAGCGTATACTATCGCACTTGCAGAGATTCTCACCGGCGGAAAAGTTTATGCGGTGGAGGTTCAAAAGGAATTACTATCGCGTATTAAAAATGATGCAGAGAAAAAACACCTCACAAATATTGAAGTAGTTTGGGGTGACATCGAACGTGCCGGAGGTACAAAATTGGGTAATAATTCAATGGACGGTGCCCTTGCATCAAATGTACTCTTTCAAGTAGAAGACAAAAAGGGATTTTTGCATGAAATATTTAGAATTCTAAAACCGGGTGGATATCTATATGTTATAGATTGGGCAGATTCATACGGAGGACTTGGTCCCACTAGCGAGTCGGTGATGAGTAAAGACAAAGCTCGTACGTTTATAGAAGAAAACAACTTTGTGTACGATCATGATTTTAATCCCGGCTCGCACCATTATGGTATAATTTTTAGACGTAAATAATATGAAAGCTAATTCATTTCAGACAATAGTACTTGTGATATTCGGTGTTTTAGGAGTGCTAGCAGTGCTAATATTTTCTGGCGCAATTCCTATTGGTAAAAAAAGTTCTCAATCTACTGCACAGGGTAGTGTGACACTTTGGGGTACGTTTAAAAGAGATCAAATAGTACAAATATTTGATGAATTTAATCGTGTGAATAAAACTTATATAGTAAATTACATTGAGAAAAACCCCGCTACTCTTGAAAGTGATTTGGTTGAAGCTATTGCTTCTGGTGTCGGACCTGATATGGTCATTATTTCTCAAGAACAGATACTTAGTTTACAAAACAAATTGTATCACATAGCTTATCAGAGCTTTCCCGAAAGAACTTATAGAGATACATATGTGTCTGAGAGTGGCTTGTATTTACTCCCTGATGGTATAGTAGCTCTTCCTCTTACCATAGATCCAATGATTCTGTATTACAACAAGAATCTTTTTGAAGCTGCAGGGATTACCCAGGCACCAAAAACATGGGATGATATAAGTGATGACGTTAAACTCTTAACAAAAAAAGATGAACGTGGAAATGTGATTCAAAGTGGTATAGCACTTGGAACATTTACAAATATAAATAATGCAAAAGACATTTTAGCGACGCTAATAATGCAGACAGGTAATCCTATTGCAGTGTTTGATGGTAAAACGGCTAGATCAACGCTTATTGATAAACCAAAAGTAGAAGGGGCACCGTCAACTAGTACTGCACTAGATTTCTATAATCAATTTAGTAACCCACTTTCAAATTTATATTCTTGGACAAAATCACATCCCAACTCTCGCGATGCATTTTTAGGAGAACAACTTGCCATATATTTGGGTTATGCAAGCGAGTTACCTCTGATTTCGGCGAAAAACCCGAATTTAAATTTTGATATTGCCCGATTTCCGCAGGCTAAAGATTCTACATCGCTTGTCACATTTGGAAATATGTATGGCGTAGCAATAGTAAAAAGTACGAAAAATTTTAATACTGCATTTACCGCTGCCTCTGCAATCTCAGGACAAGACTTTGAACAAAAATTAGTAAAAGCTCTTTTAGAAAAGGCGCCTATTGCTCCAGCGCGTAGAGACTTGCTTGCAACACCGCCAGCAAATTTATATGGTCCGATACTATACAATTCTTCTCTTATCGCACGTGGGTGGCTGGATTTGGGTGATGGTGTAACGAACCCTATATTTAGTGATATGATTGAGGATGTAGTAAAAGGCGTATCAAACACGTCAGAATCAATTTATAAAGCTTCAAACAGATACAATTTGGCCGCACAATAATATATGTCAAAGTACATTAAACAAATAATATGGTTCAGCTTCACAATAATTCTATTTATATCTATTGCTATGCCAGTGTTTGCTCAAACCCCGCCAAATACTAATCCACTAGTACCATGTGATGGAATACAGACGAAGTGTAATTTTGCTCAACTAATGGCAATGGTAGATAGAATTGTTGATTTTATAATTGATCTGATATTGCCAATCGGTGCAATTGTTATTTCATATGTTGGGTTTTTGTATTTATCGAGTGGGGGATCCCCTGAGACACGTAAAAAAGCCAAGGGAATTTTCGTAAAGGTTGTTATTGGTATTATTTTTATATTAGCAGCGTGGTTGATTGTAAATACAATCTTCTGGGCACTTGGAGTTGATTCGTCGTTTACTCTATTTAATAGTAATTAGATTTATATGTTAATTAAAAAAAATAAAATATCTATTATTTTTCTAACACTTGTTTTTATTCTTAGTTTTTTTATTTTATCAACTAATAAAACATTTGCTCAGGATTCTATCGGTGGAGGCCAACCAGGAGATTCTATCGGTGGAGGCCAACCAGGAGATTCTATCGGTGGAGGCCAACCAGGAGATTCTATCGGTGGAGGTAGCCCAGGAACTACTTCTGTCACCAGACTTGATAATCCACTGACAATAAATACGATTTGGGATTTCGTTGAAAAAATATTGAACATCGTAGTATCAATTGGTATTCCGATAGTTGCGTTCTTTATAATTCTCTCAGGATTTCGTTTTGTATCTGCACGTGGTAATCCAGAAGCTCTCGGTGAAGCAAAGAGAATGCTACTTTATACTCTCATTGGCGCAGTCCTACTCCTCGGCGCGTGGGTTATTGCACAGGCAATTAGTGGCACGGTAGATTTGATAACAAAACCATAATATGTCTCTATACTCTGCAAAAAAATTTTTAATTATAACTATGCTAGTTTCGGTGTTTACTGGTGCACATTTTCTGAATGCTCAAGTAGGAGCTACTTCACTTGGTAAAGATGGCAAGGTAACTGCAAACTCCACATCAACTTATTCTACAGAATCAAATGCTTCAACTAATGCAGCGGCAAACGATCCGGGCGCGAGTATTAAGAATACTGATAGTTGTAGTGCAACCCTCGCCACGTTTGCTGATATTGTAGGTTTCATCGTTTGTGTAATAAATAGGTTTATTATCCCAATTCTAGTTACACTTGCTGTAGGACTATTCCTGTATGGTATCGCAGTATTTATATTGAATGCTGGAAATACCGAGGAGAGAGCACACGGAAGGCAATTTATGATATGGGGTATCATAGCTTTATTTACTCTGGTATCTGTATGGGGAATTTTGAAGTTCCTCGCTATAACTTTCGGTTTTGGGGCGGATACTATTATTCCACAGTTCAAGTAGCCATTTGATTTAATCAATTATGCTATAATTAAAAGAGTTTATAGTCCCAATGGGCTCATTATTATTAGATTTATTTGTAAAAATTATGAAGAAAGGATTGATTGCATTTCTATCGTTTTTTGCACCAGCTATTGCTTTTGCACAAAACCCAACACAATTATATGGTTTGCTAGATATTACTCGTACAGTTATAAACTGGGTAGTTCCTATTGTTGTAACTTTAGGAGTAATTTATTTCATCTGGGCAGTTATTCAATATGTGACTGTAAAAGACGAAGAAGAGCGCGCAAAATCAAAGAGTCACATGATCTACGGTATCATCGGACTCTTCGTAGTAGTCTCTATTTGGGGTTTAATACAATTCTTGGGTACAACTCTTGGAATATCTTCAGGTGCTGGACAAGGATATGTACCATGTGTAAATGACCTAGATGGTAATCCTGCAAACGGTTGTCAATAATTCATGAACTTTTTGTTTCCACTCTCTGCTTTTGCTGTAGATGCAACGACTACAGATATGACACAATTGAAAAGTATTTTGAGTGTTGTCGGTGGAGTATTTAACTTCGCTATTCCAATACTTATAACTCTCGGAGTTATATACTTTATCTGGGCTGTTACGAGATATGTCACAATTCGTGACGAAGAGGAGCGTGCAAAATCCAAAGGACATATTATATATGGATTAATTGGATTGTTTGTAGCCGTCTCAATCTGGGGAATAATACAACTTCTCAATACTACACTTGGAATTAATGCTGGAGGGACTACTGTACTACCTTGTAGTACAGATGAAGACAATAATCCATATAATGGTTGTCAATAAAAAATATGTATTCAATTTTATTTCCTAAAACTGCTTATGCTATGGATCTCGCAACTTTGTTATCACGTGTAGAGCGATACATTCTAAACCCGCTTATAATGCTGATGTTTGCTGTAGCATTTGTAATATTTATCTACGGGCTAATAGAATTTCTATCAAATTCAGAAAACGAAGAATTACGTACAAAGGGACGTCAGCATATGCTCTGGGGAGTTATCGGAATGTTTATAATGCTTTCTGTTTTTGGAATTATGAGTTTACTAATAAATACATTTGGTCTCACTGCGCCAGGTGGTGGAGCAATAATCCTACCAAAGGCGAACTAGCGAAACTAAAATTGGCAAAGCAAAACCCCAGATCGTTTTACCGATTGGGGTTTTGTTTTTGTTTTAATTCCTTACATCAGACAAGTTTGTTAATGTTGACGGTATTGGTTTTATCCAAACCCTCATACTTTATCTTCTTCTTGTCTTTTCCCGTGCTCATTTCCCAGAGGTCTTGGGCTTCAGCAAAGGTCATTCCTGGGTGATCAGCCATTACTTTTTTGATGGCAGCGTTAGCCCCAGCAACTTTTTCTGCTGCAGCTGCAATTTCACGACTGGTACGAGCTTGTACTGATGTTGCCTGACGATCCTCCTCGTTTAAAGCATCAAGTTTGAGGATTTGAACATCCAGAATTTTTACATCAAAGCTGTTTGCAAAAGCTATAAGGTCCTTATCTACAAGAAGCGCCTCAATGAATTTTTTCCTTTGCACCCTGAGGATGCTTCCGGTTTCGAAATAGCTATTTGCTTGTACAAGATCACCAGCATCATTTTCAATTCTACCTTTTAGTGCATTTTCAAATGCGCTTTTTGTACTTTTGGTAAAATTCACTGACCCTTTTGGTTTCCAGATAATTCGGAATTGTGCTTCCATTTCAGCGTCAGTTGCAACTGGTGTGAAAATGGGAGTGTCGGTTGTTTGTCTCTCAGTGCTAATTCTCTCTTTTCTTTCAAATTCGAAAAGAGGACTCAGCTCGATCCAATACCCAGCTCCAACCATCGTTCTTGTAGGTTTACCACCTGCAAGTACCGGATAGCGGTCGTACATTCCAACCTTTGTGATAAGATTGGCGTACAGTGTGCCGAGCATGAATGATGAGAAAGCAAAACATGCATAAAACAGATAATCACCACGATCCACCCCGGCAGCTACGCCGATAGCAGTGGTAATTACAGAGAAGAATAGGGCGATGAGAACAAAAAGTAATGCGATAAGGAACCAGTTTTCATACTGGTTTGAGTAAAGAATTTTTGCCATATTTTTCATGATGTCAATTTTTTAGTATTATATCATGATTTAGCTGAAAAGTCAATGAGCCGGTCTGAAATAAATCAGCCGGCTCATGATGTTTTGCTTTAAATTGCCTGAAAGGTGACCTGAGTCCCAGGTCTACCTTTGATAATATACCATCCGCTGTTGATATCAGGTTTTCCTTTTTGAAAACGGTTGCCTTTGAAAGGGAATTCATTTCCAAATGGATCAACAAATGTTACTTTTTCAGGACATGTAGGATAGAAATCCTGGTAATGTCCATTAGGTAAAACATCTCTTGTAACCTTTCTCTCGCCACTTTCAGGGATTTCAACATCCCCTAAACCAGTTTCCTTTGTTAGTTTACTTAGGTTTACAGTTTGGGCGGTCTGTGTTGCAGAGGCGGTATCGTTATCGGAGTGATGAAACAATTTCGGCACGTAAATGAGTGACAAAACTAGTACGATCAGTCCTCCAAGTATAAAAAGCATTGTTCTTAAGAGGTTTCCTTTTACCTCTTTTACTTCGGAACCATGTTCCTCGGTATGTGCGGAATGTACAGTATCCATGTTGTTTGTTTCCTTTTATTATATCATATATAATCTATAAAGTCAAGCTAAAGTAGCTTGAAAAATAAGGCTTATTAGGTATAATTGCAAGCATCCCGCCCTTAGCTCAGCTGGTAGAGCAGATCCCTCTTAAGGATAAGGTCGTTGGTTCGATCCCAACAGGGCGGACATCATTAAAAAATCCGAACTTTTTCGGGTTTTTTAATGATGTCCGAGGCGCAGTGATGTTTTGATAACAATCAAAACCACGAGCCGGGCTCGCAAAAATTTCGAGTGACGACGAGAAATTATTTGTGAGGACACTATCCGAGCCGGAACACGATCCCAGTAGGTCATTCTGCTGAATGAGGTGTGAGGCGGGGTCGCGAGAAAATTCAGAAGAATTTTACTTATGACGACATGTCCGAGGCGCAGTGATGTTTTGATAACAATCAAAACCACGAGCCGGGCTCGCAAAAATTTTGAGTTACAACGAAAAATTATTTGTGATGACACTATTTAAAAAGGTATTCGTAAGCAACTTCTAATGCCTTGTTTCTATCTGGATAAATATCGAAATAAGCAAAACCATACTTTTTTGCTTCTTCTTTAAACATAAGGCTTTTTTCCATTATGAAGTTAGGTAGATCGTTTTGACGTGCCATATCCATTGTATGTACCCAGCTATCTAAATCACCATCTTTTATCTGATCAAGAGTAATATTACTTGAACCTAAAAAAACACATTTTATCTTGGATTGTTCTAAAGAAGCGATCTGTTCAGGAAGAAATATGTCTCCTTCTATAACATAATCGTGTTTGTATTCCTTGTCTATTCTTCTAATAAAA
>JAYRGZ010000024.1:0-3600 GCA_041907605.1 Minisyncoccota bacterium
TATAACTACTTCTCCTTCTTTTGTTTCTAAATCTTTCTTTTTAATAACTAATTTATCAATTGGATTTATTTTTTCCTCTCCTGCTTCTTTTAGGAATGCTTTGAGTTCTACGTCTGTATAATCCATTGGAATAATAATAGCCGGTTCAAGCGAGACTGCAAGCTTGTATGCTGCTGCCGGAGAAAGTAAATTGTTTGAAACTGGAACAAACAAAATATCTGGCGATTCTAGGCCATCACGTTCTTCTGCTGAAAGTGGCTTTGTAAGAGGTCCTAGAAATGCAATTGTAATTCCATCTATTTTTATACTATAAGGTGAATTTATATATTCCTTGCTATCAAGAGTAGTTTTTGTATTTGTACCCTTAATGAATATTTCCTTAATTTCATAATCTCCTGGTCCAGTTATTGCAATTGGCACCTGTTCACCATATGTAACAGTATCCAATCCATTATAGTCTCTATGATTAGTAGTCGAGAGCATAATGCTTGAGCCAAACCTAGCGATCTTGCCGGTGTATTTTGATTCTTTACTTATTGGATTTACTGCAATTACAGTCTCGCCTTGGGCAATTTTGAAGAATTCTTTCCCGAAATACGTGATAATCATGGCGCTATTGTAGCATTTTTATCAAAAAATTTAAAGCGATTTTGACCCATAAAAAGCTTGCGAATATGCTCCTTTTATGTTAAAGTCACCGTATTAGTAATCGGATTTTAGAATAACCCTTTGGATGCATACTGATCTAAAGACACTAGAATCTTAAATCCGCACTTGGCGGATTTTTTATTTTATTATGAAAAAGAAAGAAGAAAAAAGTGTTGAAGTTGTAAAGGAATTAAGCAGTGTTCATACATTACTTGAGAAAAGTCCAATGCCACTTTCAGTGGATATGCTCGTAGAAGGTCCTGTTATAGATATAGAGAAATCATCTGTCTATATAGATCTTCGTCCTTTTGGAACGGGTATAATCTATGGCCGTGAGTTCATGGCAGCAAGAGATATCATCAAGAAGATAAATATTGGTGATCTCGTAAAAGCGAAGATTGTTGATATCAACAATGCAGAAGGATACATAGAATTATCTCTCAAGGAAGCTAAACAAGCTCTTATATGGAGCGAAGCTGAGAAAGCAATTCGTGAAAAGCGTGTACTTGACCTAGCAGTAAAAGACGCAAACAAGGGAGGAATTATTCTAGAATGGCAAGGCATACTCGGATTTCTACCAGCTTCACAGTTAAAATCAGAACACTATCCACGCGTAGAAGATTCAGACAAGGATAAGATTTTGAAAGAACTACGAAAACTGATTGGAAAGAAACTGTCTGTCACAATAATCTCAGCATTATCCAAAGAAGGAAAACTAATATTCTCAGAAAAAGATAATAATCCTGATGAGAAGAAAGAAATCGTATCAAAATACAATTTGGGAGATGAGATAGAATGCACAGTTGCAGGAATCGTAGACTTCGGAGTATTTCTAAAAATTGAAGAAGGTCTTGAAGGCTTAGTACACATTTCAGAAATTGATTGGGGTCTAGTGGATGATCCACGTCAGATGTTTAAAATCGGTGAGAGTGTAAAAGCGAAAATCATCGAAATCAAAGACGGTAAGATTTCCCTCTCTATCAAAGCACTTAAGGAAAATCCATGGAAAGAGTTTGAAACCAAACTCAAGAAAGGTGACATCATAAAAGGTGTTGTAATCAAATTCAACAAACATGGTGCTCTTGTTTCTATCAAAGAAGGTGTTGCTGGACTAGTTCACAACTCACTCTTTGGCACAGAAGCAGCACTACGTGCAAAACTAGAACTTGGTAAGACTTATAATTTCCAGGTAACTCTATTTGAACCAAAGGATCAACGCATGACTCTCGCCTACCTAGAAGAGAAGAAATAATTCTCATACATCAAAAAACCCTCTCCCTAGAGGGTTTTTTGATGTATGGTCATTGACTTTTACCATATTTCGTGCTAAGGTACTTCTCAATGAGATCTTTTATATTAATACTCTTTGCCATGGCATTATTGGCTAAGGGAGGCTACGCACAAGCCGACACACAAGACGGAGTGGGGACATTGTTCTCATTTAGTAGTGCAACAGTTGATTCAATTGACCAATTATTCGACAACATTACGAAGGTGATGCTGAACGATACTTTATCGAATGAATCACTGGAGTTAACAAAAAAAGCGCAGAAGGTTGGGAAGATCGTGAGGGTGACTTATACCATTACGTATCAAAACAACGGCGAGTATTTTAAAGCGACGTTCGATACTCTCGGACAAATCCTTACAGTACTCTCAACTAATGCAGTGGATCCTGGAGAAATGTTCAAATATTCCACAAAGCGGGAATATTATGTTCAATGGTTCACAATCGGTAACAAGGTTATCCGGTCTAAAAAAATGAATTTCGCAGTCTACAACCGCGATGATTCAGAAAAAGATTGGCGACCATCAAAAACCGAATTGATTTCCAACATCTCTGCGATCAACCACAAAATTTACGAGCTTGAAGAAAAATTCAGTTCGTAGCCGTTACAATCGGCGAAAGAATAAAAACGCTACCCAAAAGGTAGCTGTTTTTATTTGTACTGAGCTCTTTTCCATTCGTAGAGAACTAGTGCGGTAGAGACAGAAGCGTTTAATGATTCCACGCCAGCTTCCATTGGAATTCTAATTATAAAATCTGCCCTCTCAAGAGTTTTCTGTCTTATTCCGGATCCTTCACTTCCCACAATAAATGCGAGAGCCATATTCATGTCTTGTTTATATAGTGGTGTAGAACCATCCATTGCCAGTCCGGCAATCCAGAAACCTTTTTCTTTTAGTGCATCTAGCGCAGCATTGATATTGGAAACTCTAATTATTGGAATTTTAAGTGCTGTGCCGGCTGAAGTTTTTAGTACTGTGCCCGATATAGGAGATTGGTTGTGTTTACCGATAATTATTCCCGATACTCCTAAGGCTGTAGCACTGCGGATTATCGCGCCGACATTGTGTGGATCAGTAAGTTCATCAAGTACTACTACCGCTGGATTTTTGTCTAAATCTATAGTTTCTAGCCAGTCTCCAAGCTCAATAAATTGGACCTGACCAATTTGTGCCACGATTCCCTGATGGTTTACATCCCCTACATATTTGCGCAGCCTATTGTCATCAATAAATCCAAATGGAATGTTGTTTTTGGAAACCTTGGCTTCAATAATTTTTCGCAAATCTTTATCTATATTTTCTTTTATAAAAACCTTCTTAACGCTTTTCGGTTTCGCATCAAGCATTTCTATGACAGGGTGTTTACCGTATATATAGAGCTCGTCGTTTGTTTGCATATTAATTGTAGAGCGTCATCGCTTTTAATCTCCCTTCGTTTGTAATAATTATGAGTGCATCATCTATTTTTTTACTAACTTTTTTTAGCTCTGTCATTTCACTCTCTCGAAAATCTTTCAAAAGAAAATCTACTACTGCCTTCTCTCCTTTTGGTTTCTTTAGTTTTCCACCCGGTGTTATAGGAGAAACTCCGACACGCACACGAGTAAAAGCTTCACTTTTTACATTTTTGATAATTGACTCAAGTCCATTATGACCACCAGA
>JAYRGZ010000025.1:0-15864 GCA_041907605.1 Minisyncoccota bacterium
GTAAGGTTTCAGCTTTATATACAAAGGTATTTTTTGTTTTCGGGCCTACTTACACAAAAGCTTAGTAGGAATACCGAACACCTTATCTCAGTTACGAGTTTGCGGAGCATAACCGCGCAATATGGAAAAAATCAACGTTTTGCGTTCTCTACAGTCATTTGTTGTCCTTCCTATTTTAGCAACAAACTTACTTGGAGCTCCAATGGAGTTTCAGAAGATTCCAACTGTAGCAGTATTATCGACAGATGAAAATGGGCTCCTCTCTCCTAAGTTATCTGATAACCAACAGAGTGACGTAGAAGAGAAGGCACAAAAGATTGATGCTTACTTTGCTAAGTACAATCTTCCTCTAGCGGGTCACGGTGAGACATTCGTGAACGTTGCAGAGAAATATGGTCTACCTTGGAATTTTCTACCATCAATTGCGATGGCAGAATCTACTGGATGTAAATTCATCATTCCTAAGACGAACAATTGTTTCGGATGGGGAAGTGGTAAGATCAAATTTGAATCTATTGATGAATCTATCGAAGTTATTGCTCAAAATTTAAGTGGTAACGATCCTGATACAGCACATCATTATGCTGACAAGGATATAGATGGAATCTTGAAAACATATAATCCTCCACGTGTTGCTCCAAAATATTTGGGCATAGTGAAGTCAATTATGAAATCAATAGAAAACACTAATTTATAATAATTAACGTAAAGGTCCCTCGCTAAACGAGGGACCTTTACTATACCTTGACAAATACTAAAAAATATGTAAAATTAAGGCAAAACAAAAAACTCAAACTGAAAAATAAAAGCACATTATGAATTTAAAAAACAACCTGAAAATCTATGTAGCAATAGTTACATTGGTTTTGGCGATGTTCTGCCAAATGAACAATGCCCATGCACAGGGCATGACTCGCTTATCAAAGAAATATCACTATGTGTCTGGCGAGACGCATGATCAGTTTTTACCTGTACTTTTATACGATAACGGAGTATTAACACCAACGTTTTCTTCTCCGCACATTCAGGTATGGACTGTTTTCCTTCCGGCTGTAAAGGGTAATAGTATTTCCAATAAGAAAGGGTATTACTTTACCTTTTACTTAAAAACTACCGGATCGGAAATAGGTTTCGATGATGTATATGACGGTTTCTTTTCTTATCGCTACAGCACCAAAGGAGACTATTTTTCGGCGAAGGGTACAAAAGTTCCGAGGACAATCCGGAATGAGATGAAAAAATCAGGTGTTCCTGATGTTGTTGTAAAACAACTTCGTAGAGATAAATTCCGTTTTGCTACAGAATATGAAGCCTATATGCAAAATGTTGCGGGACAAAAAAAATTTGAGCTAAAATCTCCGCAAACAAATTAACCAATAGCCAGGGTTAAAACAGCAAGCCCGGAAATTCAGGAATGAATTTTCCGGGTCTTGTTATTTTAGGGCTAAGTATGAAGCTATTATCGCCGCGGTTTCTCCTCGAAGTGTGAGTTTACCTAGACTTATTTCTACACAACCATTTTCCTTTGCTAGATCATGCTCTTCTTCACTCCAACCACCCTCTGGTCCAATATATATGGAAATATTCTTTGAATTAAGAGTTTTCTTTTCATCAAATATCTCACCTGAAATATCGAAAAATAGTTTGGTTTCATTCTCTTCAAGCATCGCAATTTTGTAAGATGTAGATTCTCGTATTATTGGTACGATACCACGACCTGAGAGTTCGCTAGCCTCATGAGCAATACTTTGTAGCCTCTCATATTTAATAGATGTTTTTATAGTTCGATCAGTAATTATTGGAATGATTTCTGATACACCAATTTCTGTGGATTTCTGTACTACGAGTTCAAAGTTTTCTTTTTTCAATATTGCACAATAAAGTCTGATCTCTTTATCAGATTCGTTAGTGTTTTTATATTTTTTATTAACTTTTATTTTTATGGAATTCCTTTCTATACCCGTGATTTCTCCCTCAATTTCATTTCTATTGCCATCACCTAGAATAATTTTCTCACCATTTTTTAACTTCAAAACACGTGCTATTTGATGCACAATATTTTCATCAGTAATGTCTAAAGTTGTGGATTTAAAATCGAAATCACCAATGAATCTATGTATTTTCATCTGATGAAATTAGAAGAATAAATTATAGACAAATTTTACAACTGGATCTACGTTGGGTCCGTATACTATTGCTCCTCCTAGTGCACCAGTCATAGTAATTGCGATTAGTCCAATTAAAGCTAGAAGTGGCAAGCATTGACTACGTAATATATAACCCGTATGTTTTTTAATTGCTATCCAGATTTTTCCAAAAGGAGATTTAATAACATAAGTATCAAGAGGAGAGAGGTCTATCCATTTAAAGAAATAAATGATGGATATTGCTAAAAAAATATAAATAGATATGTTTGCAAGTGTTGAGTGTGTTTCTATGAGTGATCTAGTACTTACATTTGGCGTACTGAAAGCATCCTCGGCGAGTTCGCCGGTTTTTAATGTAATGAATGAAAATAATGTACCAGAAATCACAAGAAATCCTTTGATATTAAACAAATAGGGAAGTTTTTGGATCATTGGGAATCGAGCAATCTCCAATATTGCGTATACAGTGAAGAGTGCTAAGGGAAAATGAGTAAAAATTGGGTGAATATTCATCCGGGAAATTATAACACATTTTTAAAAAATAAATGGTCACATTGGATTGATGTAAACGTAATGTATAATTGTAAAAGGTCGGTTTATAAACCAATAAACATAAAAGTATGAAGAAAATTTTTCTTGCTATCGCTACTAGTGCTCTAGTATTTGGTGCGTTTATGCCTATCATAACTCGCGCTGCAGTTACTATTGATGTGCCTTGCGCACAGGCAGCGGTAAACGTTCGTGAGACAGCATTAATTGCAGCTGCTGATACATATCACACTGCTCTAACTGGTGCTCTTACAACACGCAATACTTCACTTCAAGCAGCATGGGCAATGACGGATGCAACAGCTCGTCGTACTGCTAGAAAGGATGCTCGAACAGCATTCCAGACTACAATGACTGCTGCTCGTGACGCCCTGAAGGCCTCACGTCAGAGTGCATATTCTACATTTAATACATCAATCCATGCATGTATTTCAGGTGGAACATTCACAGACCCTGTACCAGCTGGTGGAGATCCTACAGCTCTATAATAATTTGTATACAGATTATTATCATAAAACGCCCTTTAGGGCGTTTTATGATTTTCTAGAGATTACTAGTATGTAATTTATCATTTATATGTGGTTGTATAATTACGATTTTTGGAGAAAAATTATTCCAGGTTTTATTTTCTAGTACTTCTTTTAATTTGTTTTGATCATATCCTAAAGCTATTATATCTGGCTTTTCTTCTTGTAGACTCTTCCAACTTTCTATTTCAGAATCTCCCTCTATGACCTTAGCTTCTCTGTAATTCTCCTTTATAGTTTGAATCCTTGTAGGCAAAAGATTTTTGGGTTCTTTGTTTTTATATTTTCTAACATATTCATCTCTCGCGACAGATATGACAATTTCTGTGCCTAATTTAGTTGATTCTTCAATGAAAAAACGGTGGCCATCATGAAGTCCATCAAAAACGCCAAATATAAAAACTTTTCTATTTTTTTCCATTTTTCTTATACTCGGTTAATTTTCCACTCTCAATTTCTATATTGTCAGCTTTGCGTAGTTTTTTGATTTGTTTTTTATTTATGAGTGAGTAATGTTTTGACTCATCAAGTGCAATAGGTATATACCAAACATCTTTCTCATCATATATCCAATTTCTTTTTTTAAATTTATTTAAATTAAGTGGTATCGAATAAGTACGTAAATTCTTCTTGCCATCGTTTGTGAAATATTCATGGAAATATGAAAGGGCCAGTTCACGCAAGGTCCTATATATTGGCTCACGATACCTTAGTACTGCATGATTAGTTTTGGAAATTGCTCCCCAGTATCCATCTATCTTAAATAATGCGACCGTGTGATCGAAATCCTTGTGGTTTTTCACTGAAACTTTTAGATCTATGATGAGTGGCTTGTGTCCATGAAGAGAAAGGATATAGGCAGAAAGCATGGCACCCTCAATACAATGTGCTTTTTTATGTTTCATTACTGAAAATGGGGACATACAAGTATTACCGTTTTCCTCAAAATTGATCGGAATGGTATTTATAAAATCTTGTATTTTTGCAGGGGTATTTACCTTCTTGAAGAGCTTAATTTGCTTGCTATTGAATTTCTGCATCTGTGGATTATAACATTTTGTGTTGTTTACCAAGATTATGTGGTGGTATAATATAGGGAGGTCTATTATTAGTTAACCTGAGTTTATTTTCATATGAAAATGTTACACATGGTTGCGTTTATCCTTCTCGTTGTAGGAGGTCTCAATTGGGGACTTACTGCTTTCGGATGGAATCTCGTTGAAATGATCTTTGGCATGACTATGATTGCTAAAATCATTTATGTTCTTGTTGGACTTTCAGCGGTCTACATGATCTTCAGTCATAAGAGTGATTGCAAGACTTGTAGTGCACCAGCAGCTCCAAAAATGATGTAATTTTTGGTTCATTTAGATACAAAACACAAAAGCGCCTCCTATCGGGCGCTTTTGTGTTAGTATAGCCATATGACAAATCATATAGCCTCAAAGATGATTAAATCCCTTCGGGAGAAAAAGCATAGAACCGACTCAAAGAAATTTCTAGTAGAAGGGGAGAAGAATGTCCTAGAACTTTTTGAAAGCGATTTCAAAATTGAATATGTATATGCTACGAAGGATTTTATAGATGATAATTCAAAAAAAATCCCAAAGAATTTACGCGTACAGATGGTGACGGACGATGAACTAAAAGCTCTCGGTACTCTTGAGCACAACACTGGGGCACTTGCAGTAGTGTTTCAGAAGAAGACTGAGGTTCCAAATACTGATAGAGGTGTGACATTGGTGCTAGATGAAATACGTGATCCAGGAAATCTTGGTACACTAATTCGTGTTGCAGATTGGTATGGGATAAAAAATATTGTATGTTCTCCTAGTTGTGTAGATTGGTACAATCCTAAAGTTATTTCCGCCAGTATGGGGTCTTTCACTAGAGTAAATGTTTTCCACACTGAACTTTCGGGGTTTTTATCAAAACAAAAGTCTCCAGTTGTTGGAGGATTTCTAGAAGGTAAATCTATCTATGAATATTCTTTTCCAGAGTCAGGATTTTTGGTAATTGGAAGTGAATCTCACGGAATTTCAAAAGAAGTAAGGAAATATATTGTAGAGAAAGTTACAATTCCTCGTATTGGTAAAGCTGAATCACTGAACGCTGCAGTTTCTGGAGCAATAATTTTAGATCGCTGGATTGGTAGGTAAAAAGGGTTGTTTGTCACAACCCTTTTTAAAGTCTAATACTTGATGTAGAGATGGTAAGCCGGGTCAAGCCATGTGTAGTTTATATATGCAATGATTTCTTCAAAAGCCATTCCACCAAATAAACCATTCCATGCTCGAGTTCTCTTACCTTTCTTTTTGGAATTTTGCCCACCAAAACCTTTTACTTCTGTACCATTGATAAATTCGAGAATCAGCACGACACCCTCAGGTTTATAATACGTGTTTATCTCGTTACAAATTTGGTACGCATTCATATTGCCAAAGAGTGTATGCCAGTAGCGATGCAATCTAGGTAAAACAAAAGAAAGGTTTGAGCTATTGCCACTACCACCAAGTGACCGGGGGCGCCTATGGTGCTCCTCAGTCTGTATTGTTTTTTTAACCACAGGATTGAGATTTGTTCCTATTTTCCTCTTTTGAATTATAAATAGCAAATCTAGTTTTGATTGATTTATATATTTTTTGTGGTATAAATATTCTGGCTTAATAAAACCGCCATAAAAATGAATACGGGTAAAATCAACCACAACCTTTTCATGCATGCTCTTATAAGTCAGCAAAATGGCTCTAAGCAGGAAGATGAAAAGAAAAAGACTGAAACACCACCCAATTTGCATGTTGCAATATGTGTGAGTTTCAAAAAATTTCTATTTGATCAAGCATATTATGATCTAAAAGATGTTGTAAATGCTCAGGTAGAAAATTGATGGTAAATAATTTACCATTCATAAAAAGGCTAGACAAGTTCTATGCCTTTTATTTTTTTCTAGACAATAAAATTATTGTCATAAAAGAATTGGTTATTATCATAGCTATTGAATGAAGTGTTGTCGCGATATTGTATGTCTGCATAGAAAAGAGTGCGAGAATATGTCGAAGGATATTCATGCTGTACAGTATTGGATTTTCGGTTTTAGGATATTTCCAGGTTTTACGAATTGTAGGAACAAATGCGGTGAGATCAATACAAACAGCTATGATAACAGATATGGTTGGATCATGAAGAAAAATCCAAGGGATAATTCCTAAAAGTGCAACTATCAGGCAGATGGTATCAATTTTTTTAATACCTTTGAAACCATAACGAAGAGAATATATGAAAATTATAATTGTAAATATTTCAGATGCCGCCGTGGGAAGAGCACCAATCCCGGCACCTTTTGCTACTTGTCCGAAAAACGTTATTAAAGACACAATAGACCAAACAAACCAGGTGTAGGCGTGCGGTTGGATTTTTTTGTTTACTATATCTCGTAGGTATGGAATATTACCGACGATAGCAAGTAGCGCAGCAATTATTGCAATTAATTCTTTCATATTAATCAAAGATGTTTGCTAAATATGAGTCTATAAATCTCTGATCAAGATTGTAGAAATATGTATTATCTTGGTAAATTTTATTTGCAAGAGCTACACCTACAAAGCGCCAATGCCACGGTTCAAAAATGTAGTATGTATTTTCTTTTGGATATGAAATTACAAAACCGTATTCATGGGCATGAGCCAGAAGCCAAGCATATTCAGGTGTTTTGTCGAAGCCAGAAAGACCACCAGCTAGTTTAATAGTTGTAAAATCAACAGTTGTACCAAGTTGGTGTTCAGAATAACCCTGATCAGCAGAGAAAGCATTTGCACCAGATCCATAAGTGATTTTATAACTTTGTTTCAGGCTTGCCTGTGTACCAAATGATCTATAAGCAGATTGTACTTTTAAGCCCAGCCCTTGGGATTCTGCATTAGATAAAAGGCTCTCTAGGTATCTATCAACATTACTATGAATTTGTAATCCAGAACTCGGGTTACCTACGTATTTAGGATTTATTAGAGTCAAACTAATTGGGACATAATGTTCGTTTAAAAAATATACTTTTGAGTATTTTTGTAAGAGTTCTTTGTCCGTCTGTGCCAGTTTTTCTAGATTTCCGACTTGGCCAGAGATACTATTGATAATATTTTGAAGTGTTTGATTATTTGTCTGGGTTTCGAGTAATACGGATGAAAGCAGGGAAGTATTTTTCTGCGCCTCATATATTTGTTTTTCTAGGTCTCCAATTTTATATTCCAATGATTTGTTTTCGCTAGATAATGTATCTTCCGCTGTTTGTATTTTGATAAAGGAGTATTTTGTATAGACGAAAATAGCTATAAATAAATAGACGAAAAAAAGTACCATTTCAAGATGTATTGGAACCTTCCTGAATAAGAATTTTCTGTATTCCATATGTGTATTGTAGCATATAGCTTTAGTCACTTTTTCTTTGACAATATATACTCAGCGTCATACTATTATGAGTATTAGTACTCATAATTAGTTATTAAAAATATGGAAGAATTTATGAAGAAAAAAGATAGCAATGAATACAATGTTTTACGAGTTGTACTGTTGCTCTTGGTCATAGGTATTTGTGGTTACTTTGTTTCAAATTATATAAGAACAGGAAATATAAATTTGGGTCAGGTTATAAATAGCTTAAAGGTGATACCTACCGTAGTTACTACAAAAGATTCAGCAACAATTTCTTGGAATACTGATATGCCTTCATCTACGAAGGTAAATTATGGTGAAACATCTAGTTATGGTATGAGTACTGAAAAAACTGATGTTAATGCCAAAGTGACAAGTCACACTGCTACTATTTCTGGACTTTTGCCTTCACATACTTACCACTATCAAGTTAGATCGAGAGACGCTAGTGGTATTGTAACCATATCTGATGATCAGACTTTCACTACACTTTCTGATATTCCTCCAGTGACCGACTGTGTTACAAGTAATGATGCAAATGTTGGAACTGACTCAGGCACAACACGCTACTGTAATGTTATATATACATGGGATCAGGTTACAAAAACTTCTGATTTACAATATGCAACAGCACCAGATGGTAATAGTTCACTTTTGAAACTTGATCTATATTTGCCACCAAATGATACGGGGGTAGCGCTTCCTGTAGCACTTAATGCACACGGTGGCGGGGGAGATAAGTCTGATATTGGATGGTGTAAATCTCTTACTATTCGAGGCTGGGCATGTGCATCAATAAATTATAGAGGTGCCGGGACTGAATCAGGGTTTACGAATGCAAACCAGAGAATGGCAGCGATGGATTATTTAGCTGCAATTCGATACCTACGTGCAAATGCAATTAAATATAATTTAGACAAAAATCGCATTGTGGCAACCGGTGTCTCGGCTGGAGGTTTAACAGCGGATATTGTTGGAATAATTAGTAACGATACAAAAGACACAATTATTACAGATGATGCAAGAATTGTTCAGGATGATGGTTCACAGCCTTCCTGGGTTTGTTACTCTGGAAGTCATCCAGGAGGTATAACAAATAGCGCGATGGATAATTTCCTAGATTCAAATGATCCTGCGTATATACGTGATTGGCATGGCGATCAAGATAAAACACTTGATTATGCCTCAACCGTAACTGCATTTGATAGATTGGATGACACAATACCTGCTGAGCTAACAACAATAGTAGGAGCTGGTCATAAACTAGAAAGTTCAGATACAATTATTCCTCAGCTCTTTGCTGATTTGTACAGTAAAGTAATTTTGGGAAGTTGTCCGCCAAGTTATAGTAATATTCCGCATATAAATTAATTTAAAAAACAAAAAACTACTCCTAGGGAGTAGTTTTTTGTGTGCCCGATAATTTGTTTTCAAGTGTTATAATAAAATCACATGGAACTTGATGTGTATAAAGAAAATCTGAAAGTTATAGTTTTTGATCTGGATGGGACACTTGCAGTAAGTAAAACACCAATGTCTTCGGAAATGTCCACTTCGATTATAGAATTGTTAGAAAAATATACGGTAGGTGTGATCTCGGGTGGTTCATTTATTCAATTTGAAAAACAGATACTTTCTCAACTAGAAGGTGTAAGGGATGAACTTTTGCAAAAATTATTTTTGTTTCCAACAAATGGAAGCACTTTTTATAGATATATCAATAATAAATGGCAATGTGTCTACGAGGAAAAATTGACTGAAGATGAAAAGAAATCAATTTATTCTGCTTGGGCAGAATCTGTTAAGAGTACCGGAATTACGTTACCAGATAATTTGTACGGTGAAGTAATGGAAGATAGAGGTACGCAGATTACTTTTTCACTTTGCGGACAGAACGCGCCAGTTGAAGTTAAATCTACTTGTGATCCTGATATGGCCAAAAGATCATTAATTCGAGAAGCAATGTTGCCACTTTTATCCGGTTTCTCTGTGACGATAGCTGGAATGACCTCAATTGATATTACAAGAGCGGGAATAGATAAGGCCTACGCGATCAATAAAATCCTCCAATATCTAAAAGTTGAAAGGGAAAATGTTCTATTCATTGGTGATAAATTAGATACAGGCGGAAACGATTTCTCAGCTAAAACTACTGGTGTTCATACACTATCTGTAAATAGTCCTGATGACACTTTAAATATATTAAATGATCTCATTTGTTAATTAAATGATATAATTTACAAATATATGATGGAGCCATACGCAGTACGTACAAACGAAAAAATGAAAGAGGTGCTTATGGACCCTAATGCCTTAGCTCCTGAAATTCATTACAGAATGATACGTGGAGACGGGAATGAAAAGAAAAATATTACTATCTGGGAAACAGGAACAGTAGGTGGTGAATATATAAAAACATATGGGCACTATCACATAATAGATTTCAGTGAGACATATTGGATATTAGAAGGTGAGGGAATTTTGCTTTTACAAAAAAGGCAAGTAGATGGGAACGGAAATAGTATAGATGACAAGATCGAAGATTTTAAGGCGCTCAAAGTCAAAAAAGGGGATAAAATTGTGATTCCTTCTTTTTACGGACATCTGGTAGTAAATACTGGTAAAACTTGGCTTGTCACATCTGATGATAGTCCTGTAAATTTAAATGACTCGGCAAGCATGCCACAGCATGCAGATTACGAAGCAGTGAAGAAAATGCGTGGTTTTGCGTATTATGTAATAGACGACAAGGGAACTCCGACACTAGTAAAAAATAAAAATTACTCCTTTGTACCAGAGGTTTCTATTACTGAATTTAATTCCAATGAGTAAAGCCTATATAGTAGCAGTAGATATGGGTTATGGTCACCAGAGAGCGGCTTTTCCTCTTGAGCATGTTGCTACACTTCCTGTAGGTTGGACAAATGAAAATTCACCAATAATTTCTGCAAATAATTATCAAAATATTCCTGATGTTGATAAAAGAAAATGGGATCAAACACAGAAGACGTATGAATGGTTTTCTCGAATGCGTGGTTTGCCAATAATTGGTAAATTAATCTTCGGCGTAATGGATTATTTTCAAAAAATTGAGGATTTTTATCCAAAACGTGATCTATCAAAGCCGACTATTCAAGTCCGTCAGATTTTCAAAATGATTAAAGAAGGTTTAGGGAAGCATTTGATTGATACTTTGAATGAAAAACCGCTTCCACTTTTGTGCACATTTTTTATCCCAGCACTTTTCGCAGAGGAACATGGCTATAAAGGTGAAATATATTGTCTTTGCACAGATACAGATATATCCCGTGCATGGGTACCACTATCCCCAGAAAAAAGCCGAATAATATACTTGGCCCCTGACATAAGGGTGAAAGATCGTCTTCTAGAATATGGAATAAAAAAAGAAAATATAGTTCTTACTGGTTTTCCTCTTCCGCTTAATTGTCTGGGAGACGAGAATGATTTTTCTATTGCTAAAAAAGCACTTAATAGAAGAATAAAAAAGCTTGATCCTAAAGGACACTATATAAGTAAAAATTCTGGAATTATTTCGCAATATCTTGGAAAATTAGAAGACATAAATAATAAGACAGTATCACTAACTTTTGCTATCGGCGGAGCGGGAGCACAGTCTGAAATTGGGTTCTCTATATTATCATCGCTCAAGAAATGCATTGATTATAATTTGGTTAGTCTAAATTTATTTGTAGGTACATCAAAAACTTTATTAGAAAAATATAAAAATTTTATAGAGTTTGATGCAAAACTTTTTGAACTATATAGCGATGGAAAAATAAAAATAATTTTTAGAGAAAATAAGTTTGAATATTTTAAAGAATTCGAAAAAGTTTTACTGGAAACTGATGTGCTCTGGACTAAACCAAGCGAACTTTCTTTTTATGCTGGTCTTGGTTTACCTATCATAATTGCACCACCACTTGGTTCCCAAGAAGATTTTAATAGAGAATGGTTATATAGAATTGAAGCTGGCATTGATCAGGGTAACCCAGTTTTTGCTGCCGGATGGTTTATAGATTGGCTAAATGAAGGGAAATTTGCTGAGTTGGCAATGGATGGATTTATAAATGCTCCTAAACAGGGCACATATAACATCTGTGCACTACTAGAAGACGGAAAAATTAGAGAATTAGATAGTAAATATTCAATATGATATCTTCATTTATTGTTGCTTTTTTGGGATATGCTTTGGCCGCTATTGTTGCGATACTCGATAAATTTATTTTAACAAGTGAAGTTAAAAAACCAGCAGTGTATGCGTTTTTTTCTACTGTATTATTTGCAGTAGTATTTATTTTATTTCCTTGGACAAGTTCAATCCATTTGAAAGATTTTAGTTGGATGCTTATATCTGGAATGGCTTTTGGATTTGGTGTGTGGACTATGTTCCTTGCTCTAAAGCATGGAGAAGCAAGTCATATAGCACCATTTATTGGTGCAATCGTAGCTATGTCAACGTTTTTATTATCCAATATTATCTTGGGTGAATCATTAACGTACAAATCTGAGATTGGTATTTTTATACTAATAATAGCGAGTTTATTAATTTCATTTGAAAAAAGTAGATCACGTGAAGCATTATACAAGGGTTTTGTGTGGGCTACAGTGTCGGGCATACTTTTTGGGTTATCTCATGTTTCTGCAAAATATATATATGGTTTGTATCCGTTTGTAACTTCACTCATGTGGACAAAAGGCACTACTGCACTGGTTGGATTGATTGCGCTATTTTTTCCCGGCGTGTTACATAGCATTAGGAAAAACAAAAAAACAGAGAAATCAAAAACACAAAACAAAATTGGTATTATTTTTTCTAGTAAAATCTTGGGTGCTATTTCTCTCGTTCTTATTCAATATTCAATTGCACTTGGAAGCGTAACGATAATAAACGCACTAGCGGGAATTCAGTATGCCCTGATGTTTGTATTTATATATTTACTTACAAGATTTTATCCAAGATTATTCAAGGAATATTTCACTAAAAGAGAACTACTAGTAGAATCGAGCTCTATAATTTTAATGGTAATTGGACTTTTTTTAATAAATTAAAATGTTTAAAAATAAATTTGTAAAAATTATATTTGGAATAATACTTTTTTTTCTCCTAATATTTATTTTGCTTTGGGCTTTTTCTTTTAAAAAATACGATGTTGATTTCGGTGTGAGTTTTAGCCCTGAATACGCGCAGTCTCTAGGACTCGATTGGCGAGAAACATACGAGGCAATACTGGACGACCTGAAGCCTCAATACATACGTCTGGCTGTGCCATGGAGCCTTGTAGAGAGAAATGATGGTCAATATAGCTATGATGATATTGATTATCTAATGAATCAAGCACAAAGTCATAATGCAAAGGTGGTTTTGACAATAGGACAGAAAATTCCTAGATGGCCAGAATGTTTCATTCCAGATTGGACTTATTCAATGACGCTAGAAGCCAAGAACCAAAAACTTCTAAACTACATCCAGACTACAGTGGAACGTTACAAGAATTATTCATCACTGGAATATTGGCAGGTTGAGAATGAACCGTTTATACCATTTAAATTCGGTGAGTGTACTTTTTTTAATGAAAAAATTGTTTCAAGTGAGGTTGGTTTGGTTCACACCCTAGACCCACTAAGAAAAATTATTGTAACAGACAGTGGTGAACTTTCTTCTTGGCGTAAGGCTTCTTTGACGGGAGATATTTTGGGTACTACGCTTTATAGAACCGTACAAAACCCACTTGGTTTTACTATTCGGTACGTGTTATTGCCACCAGCATTTTATACAGTTCGTGCAAGACTCTGGGATAATTCGTATGACAATTTCTTTGTTTCGGAACTACAAGCTGAACCATGGTTTACAAATAGTAATCCGACGAATACATCTGTGACCATACAGAATAAAACAGGTAGCTTGAAACAAATTGAAAAAAATATTGAGTACTCACATTACGTTGGTGCATCACGAGTATATCTGTGGGGAGTGGAGTGGTGGTATTGGATGAAAACTACTCAAAATGATTCATCATATTGGGATCAAATAAAAATAACACTTAGCAGTCAATAATCATTGTTAAATATGAGTAATTTAGAGAGTTTTGGGAAGTTCGTAGGTAAAAAAATAGGCGAAACCGTTCGTAAACGTGTAGAAAATTTTGAGCTGGATATAGATGGTCTTGAAAATTTGAAACAGCTAAATGGTAAAAGTTTTTTACTCGCTTGTAATCATATTAAACCTAAATCAAAAAACGATGAACAATCACAACTAGCTCCGGATGCTTTTATTCTTGAACGTATTGTAAAAGATAGTAATAATCAACGCCTTAGGGTATTAGCAAAAGCAGATAATGGTAGATTGTTATTCGGCGAAGAAGGAAAAAATTTCCAAAAACAAATTGAAAAGCCATTTAGGGGAATAATAAAAGGTATTGGCATGATTCCAGTCAACAAGAATCCTGGTAGCCTTAATCGGGAAATGTTGGAAGAAGTTGGGCTTGCAGTAAATCGGCAAGATCCGATTTTAATTTTTCCTGAAGGCACGTGGAAAGATGATTTTGATCCACAAACAGACCTAGAGCCAGGAGCAGCCCATATAGCAAAGAAATTTAATCTCCCTATATTGACAGCATATATTCGCAATGCAAATGAATGGAAAAAAAACCAGGAAGTTAGCGTTTCATTTGGAGAGGTAATAAATCCTTCCGATTTTGAGAAAGATAATGTGACAGAGAAAATTAAACTAGGAATTGCTGAATTACAAAAAAAATCTAACAAAACAAAATGATTCATCATATTGGGATGAGGTGAAAGTAGTATTAAAAAAATAGCCACCGAATTTAGTAGCTTTTTCTTTCAAACTTATGAAAGAAAAGATGGTAATATATGAATATGAAAAAAGTGTATTTAGAAATACTCCTCGTAATTTTGTTCGTTGTTTTTGGTACTATGTTTACGTATATTCAGCTTTCTGATATAACTTTATTTTGGAGTAGTCAAATTATTTGGAGTACTGCGTTGATAATTTGTTGGTCTATAGTTTCAGCGGGATATTTTCATCAGGGGTGGATTATTCATAAATCAAAAAGTTCTGCTAATGTATCGCTAATGCTACCGATCGCAGTTTTTATTGTTCAATGTATCCTTTTTGTGAAGGGAATTTATTACCATGATTGGTCATTAGTAATCGGTGCCATCGTAGTAAACTCTGGTGTTACTTTCAATCTTTGGCAAATTACTAAGTTTAAAAGAAGTAATAAATAAATAATCTCGAATCTAGAATCCTACAAGGAGAGCTCTTGTTTACTGTATTAAAAATTCCACTTTATTTGAAATTCTAATTCCTCTTCTTTCTTGTTTTTTTCGTGTTCGATATTTATTATTGCATTATTGGGAACATCTATTTTTTGTCCTGCAACTTGAATAGTAAATTTTTTACCACTTTCAAGCGAGTCTGCGAGTCGTCTTAGCTTTTTAATAAATTCTGTTTTGGGATAGATTTTTTCAACATCTCTTGTCTTTATTTTTTTCATTAAAAAATTGTATCAAATACCATCAAAACTTACGAGTTCCGAACGAGGGACTGTTTATATCGCTCAGAGGGGATGTTTGAATAGTGATTATGTATTAACACCAAATGATTCTAAGACTTTCATCAGATCATCAACAGGAAGGCCAACTATGGCATTGTAGTCGCCTATAACGCTTTCAATAAATGTTTTCTCAACGGTCTGAATTGCATAAGCTCCTGCTCTAGTTAATGGTTCTTCAGTTGCAATGTATTCATCAATTTCTTGATCTGTTAAGTTTTTGAATTTTATTTTAGCTTCAATAGCTTCTGAAACTGTTTTATTGTCTTTTGTATCTATAACTGTAAAACCTGTAAATACTGAATGTTCATTACCACTTAACATTTTAAGCATTTCTTTTGCTCTTTCTGGTGTATGCGGTTTCCCAAGTACATGTCCATTAAAATAGATAAATGTATCACCCCCAATGATTATGGCATCATCATAGTTTTTTGATACACTTTCAGCTTTTCCTTTTGATAGAAATTTTACTAACTCATCTGGTGGTAAAGGTAAAGTCATATCTTCTTCATAATCACCAGAAATAGCTTCAAACTGGAGACCAGTTTTAGCTAGTAGTTCTTTTCTTCTTGGTGATGTTGAGGCAAGTATGATTTTTCTAATTTATTTAATATATCATCA
>JAYRGZ010000026.1:0-25235 GCA_041907605.1 Minisyncoccota bacterium
AAGAAAACAAATGCTATTAAAGAATCCGATGGTGGTTTTACAGGAGAGGATGTACTTGAAGGATTAACTGCTGTTATATCCGTAAAACTCCGAGAAATTCAATTTGAAGGTCAAACAAAAGCCAAACTTGGTTCTATGGAAGCCCAAGGAGCAGTAGCGACAGTCTTCGGTGAAGCATTTGAAGCATTCCTAGAAGAAAATCCAGATGAGGCAAAGGCCATAGTAAGTAAAGCAATTTTGGCAGTACGCGCGCGTAAAGCTGCCAAAGCTGCTAAGGATTCAATTCTACGCAAGGGCGCACTTGAGGGTATGACATTACCTGGAAAACTTGCAGACTGTCAGAGTAAAAGTGCTGAGGAGTCTGAGATATTTATTGTAGAAGGAGACTCAGCTGGAGGTACAGCCAAAACTGGACGTGATCGTAGAACTCAAGCAATACTTCCACTTCGTGGAAAGATTTTGAATATTGAACGAGCTAGACTCGATCGTATGCTTGCTAGTGAGCAAATAAAAAATTTGGTGGTAGCAATGGGTACAGCAATAGGGGATACTTTTGATATCGAAAGATTGCGCTATCATAAAATAATTATTGCAACGGATGCGGACGTGGATGGTGCACACATTCGTACACTTATACTGACTTTGTTTTATCGATATTTCAAACCACTCATAACCGGCGGATTTATTTATATTGCTCAACCACCGCTATACAAGATTAAGAAAGGCAAAGAAATTTCGTATGCTTACTCAGACGAAGAGAGAAATAAAATTATAGGCAAAGATGCGCCGGATCTAGAGATTATTGAAACTGACGAAAGTGAAAGTGTAGAAGAATCTGAGACCGAAGAAACAGAACCAGTCGAAGGAAAGAATAAATATACCAAAATTCATATTCAACGCTACAAAGGTTTGGGAGAAATGAATGCAGAAGAACTCTGGGAGACGACCATGGATCCAAGTAAGCGTATCCTAAAACAGGTCAATATCGCGGACGGTGCTGAAGCTGACAAGGTATTTGATATGTTGATGGGATCTGACGTATTACCTCGCAAATCATTCATCCAAACCCACGCAAAACTGGCAGAACTCGATATTTAGGTATCTATTTGTCTATAAAATTACATAGTGATAAACTGAGGAAAATTAAGAACTATGAAAGATCCTAGATCACTTCGAGAGATTTTTGATAGTATTTCTTTGCACGAAAAACACTTTGCTTCAGGTTTTATCTTCTCGTCTCAAAGTCCAAGGCTTGTTGAAATTCTTCAATCTAGTAATTCGGGTTTATACATAGTTTTCATCCAAATTTTTTTTATCCATCCAGATTCTCCTAAAGAATCCGCAATAGCTTTTACAGAAAAAGCTTTGATTGTGAAGGATGACGAAAAGGGACCATTTGATGAATACTCAACTCTTCACTCAAAGACTGAGATAAGCATGCTTATCTCAAAACGTCAGGATGAATTAGTAGTTTGGAGATCAAACTACGACGAACCACTTGAGGAGTGGCATAAACGAGAAGTATTAAACCACAACATTGATTTATTTGTGCAAGAAATACTAAAACTATAAAGCACCTCTGTATTCAGTGGTGCTTTATACGTTTATTTCATATTTTTCTTTATAATTTGAGCCAATTCTTTTATGTGCATTTCTTTATCTTTGGCTAGTTTACTCCAGAATTTCTTTGCTTCGGGGGAACTCTTGGCATCTTTCATGTAATCACTTTTTATACGCCAGA
Source organism: Minisyncoccota bacterium (assembly GCA_041907605.1). Taxonomy (GTDB): domain Bacteria; phylum Patescibacteriota; class Minisyncoccia; order Phycocordibacterales; family UBA9973; genus JAYRGZ01. Next base: position 1,742 of record JAYRGZ010000026.1, read on the forward strand.
GAGACTTGTGTTCTACTGTGAGCTGGTTTATAAGATTGTATAGATTGTTGTTGAACATTTTTATATACGATTAGTAATTTCATCTTTGAGGTTCGACATAAATTCCTCAATTTTTAGTTCTTGTTTTGTACCGTCACGCTTCTCTATAGTAATGTTGCCTGATGCCATTTCCTTATCACCTATGACGATTATATATGGAGCTCTTTGGTGTTTTGCACTATGAATTCTTTTACCTAGATTGTCATTACTATCAAATATCTCTGCTCTCACAAATGAATTTCGTAGCGTCTCAGAAATCTTCTCTGCGTATTTATTATGATTTTCTTTCACGGGTACAATTGCCACTTGTAGTGGAGATAGCCAAGTAGGGAAGTTGCCAGCGTAGTGTTCTATGAGGAATCCTGAGAATCTCTCATGAGTTCCTAGTGGTGCACGGTGTATACAAAGTGGTGTTTCGTCTTTTCCTTCTTTTGATTTGTATGTTAGGCCAAATCTAGCGGGGACAGCGAAATCAACTTGGTTTGTAGCGAGAGTAAATTCACGTCCGATTGCACTCCATACTTGCACGTCAATTTTTGGACCATAGAATGCCGCTTCATCTGGAACCTCTACATATGGGATTTTTGATTCAATTAGAACATTTCTTACCATGTCTTCTGTTTTTTTCCAGAGTTCTGGTTGATCAACATATTTCTTTCCGAGTTTTTCCGGATCATGGGTTGAGAAACGCATTACGTATTTATCTACACCGAATATTTTAAAATACTTTAGATACATTTCATTTACAGCACGAAATTCATCCGCGAATTGATCCTCAGTACAGTAAATATGCGCATCATTCATTTGCAGTGATCGTACACGCATAAGGCCAAATAATTCTCCAGATTTTTCATGACGATAGCAAGTACCGTATTCTGCAAGACGAAGTGGTAAGTCCTTGTAACTTTTTGGATGTGCTGCGAATATTTGGTGATGATGCGGACAATTCATTGCTTTCAAATAATATTTTCCACCTTCGTATTCCATAGGAGGGTACATAGATTCTTCATAGTAAGGAAGGTGACCTGACGTTAGGTACATTGATTCCTTTGCAATATGAGGAGTTTTCACGCGTTTGTATCCACCAAGGAATTCTGTTTCCTTAGCTAATTTTTCAAGTTCTTCTACAAGTACACCACCGTTTGGTAGCCAAAGTGGAAGTCCAGGACCGACATAATCAGAAAAAGCAAAGAGTTCCATTTCAGTGCCCAATTTTCGATGATCTCTTTTTTTCGCTTCTTCTTGCTGGGTTATATATTCATCTAATTTTTCTTTTGATTCAAATGCGAGACCATATATACGAGTAAGCATTGGATTCTTCTCATCGCCCCTCCAATACGCTCCAGCAATACGATCAAGTTTGAATGAATCAGGCGCAATTTCTTCACTTGGATTTTCTGCATGTCCACCGCGGCAAAGATCAGTAAACCCTCCGCAAGTATACAGTGTTATTTCTTCACCTTTATCATGGATTTCATTTATTAATTCAAGTTTATATTTGTTTCCTTCAAATATTTTCTCTGCCTCGTCCTTATTTGCAACAGTATGAGTGAAAGCTTTCCATTCTGAAAGATTCTTGCGCATAGTTTTCTCAATCCTTTCCAAATCTTCATCTGTGATTTTTGTACCCAGGAAGTCAATATCGTAGTAAAAACCATCGTCAATTGCTGGGCCAAGTGTTAGTAGGGCCTTAGGATAGTGCTCTTTTACCGCCTGGGCTAATAGGTGTGCCAAGGTATGTCGTATGTGTTGTAATTTCTCCATAAGTTTTTAGTGTATCACTTTCTTTCTATAATTTCGAGTACTAAGAAAAATCCTTATCCACATAGGAGTTATTAGATTTTTTTATTGACACGAGGTCATTTTTCTTGTAATTTTGTATGGAAGTATTTTTTTGAACTCTAAAAATTTAACAGCAATGAACATACAAACAAACATTCAACTTAAAAGTAGTTTCCGCAACATGCGATTCTACTTAATCAGTATTGTATTCTTTGGAATCACAATACTTTTCATTCCATTTCTGATTGATAACGATACAATCAGGACCACGCTTCCAATCTACGGAAGTATGATTGTGTTTTTCCCAATTGCAAGGGCCTTCAATGATGAAGCATTGCAGATGGATCAACACATTAGCGATTTTGCAGACATGTGGATTACTCTCGCAATTTGGATCGTTGTCGGTGTCGTAACTTTTGTCATGGGAATTATATTTATTCCTACAATGATTGCATTCAAAAAAACCAGATACAAACTTATGTATATTGGTTCAGCAATCATCCTGTATTGTCTTGGTGTACGAGTAAAAATTACTGGATCACTTCCGAAAAATGGCCCATATATCGTAACACCGAATCACACATCTTTTGCAGACTATTTTCTCTCAACTTATATTATGGGGTGGAATAGTAAATACACTGTAGTTCACGGTAGTAACTTACATGGGATTCCGATTGTTGGTTGGGTAATGAAAAAATTTCTCACACCTATTGATCGTTCTGATAAAAGCACTTATTTCCCAATGATTGCGGAAATGAGAGAGTCTCTTATGCAAAAAAAGAACGTTCTGATTTATCCAGAGGGCGGACGCATAACCGAAGAAGAAAGGGAAGAGCAAGGCATTATGGTCAAATCATTTAAAAACGGTGCTTTCAAAGTAGCTGATTCAATTGGTTGTCTTATAGTACCTGTTACCATTCGAGGTGCTTATGAGTTCAAGCCCAAAGCAAGTCGGAGATGGTGGCTCAGGCCTGGATTGGTTGAAATCATTTACCATGAGCCAGTTGAACCAATTGGTAAAATTGAAACTGTTGCTGAAAAGACTCGGCAAGTAATAATGTCAGCACTTTGATTTGTATCTCAAAATTTCTTGAAAGAGCAACCATTGTGTTGCTCTTTCTTGCTTTTAATATATATGGGAGTAATATCATAAAAAACGAAACTTATGATACTTCTTGAAATCAGCACCTTTGGTGCTTTCTTTTATGCCGGAGCCGGCATACTGATTTTTGTAGTTATAAGGAAACTTTATACAAAGAAACCTACTGCCAATCGGATTGAGGAATTGCCCAGAGAAAAATGGATTTTTTTTCTTAGAAATTCAAACTCTTATAGCGCAAAATATTCTATTGCCAAGAAAATTGTGCATGACTCCCGTTCTACAAGAGAAGAGTTAGAAGCTGTACTTGCAAACCTAGAACATAAACCGCTACGTTTTTATCAATCAGATCCTTGGAACGTTGCATATCATCGTCTAATTTTGATTAGAGCACATATCCTACATGACAACAAAATAGCTCATCAGGATGTCTCTCTACGGGTGAATAAGGAGCCAACGTTTAGTTTATTAAATTTTCTTAAAAAAAATAAAACAAAAAAGGTTGAGAAATAGACTCAACAAAAAGATAAAAAATAAGTTGCAATATTCTTGCAACTTATTTTTTATTCCAATATTTTTATACCTTCAACCAGTATGCTCTTTTCTTCGTTTTTTTCAGACACTCTACCTTTTACTGCGATTATTGTATCTACGATGAGTGTTGTCGCTACATCCTTAAATACTTTTGGGAAAAGCACCATTTCAATAGTTCCTGTGAAATCTGCAATTCTGACAAAGGCCATTCGGTCATTTGATTTCGTAATGATTGGTTTTACTTCCTCAATAATTCCAGCGAAAGTTACTTGCATACCTTTATCCATCTCTTCTTTTACTTTTTTAATACTATTTCCATTTTTTTCAATCTTCTCACGATATTTTTCAAGCGGATGACCTGATACATATAGACCAAGTAATTCTTTCTCCCAGGCCAATTTAACTTCTTTACTTACACCTTCTGTCTTTCTCAAATTAAATGTTCCTGTCTCCTCAATTGTGCCAAAAAGTGATGTTTGGTTTATATTTCTATTTGATTCCTTACTATAACTAAGCATATCTTCAATATTTTCAAAAAGTATTCCTCTATCACCAAATTCATCCATTGCTCCACACTTTATAAGTGCTTCTAAAGATTTTTTGTTTAGATTTTTGTGTGTTATACGATCAAGGAAATTTCCGATTGAACTAAATAATCCGTTTTGTTTGCGCTCTTCTATTATTGCATCAGATATATCGGTACCCAAATTTTTTACTGTGTAGAGTCCGAATCTGATGACTCCGTTTTTATCCCCCTTCTTTTCATTTTCTATGACTGTGAATCCACCGAAGCTCTGATTTATATTTGGGGGCAAGACTTCAATTCCCATTTTTTTACATTCATGAATTATTTCAGCAACTTTCTCTATATCACCGGATTCAGCGGTCAAAATTGCGCTCATGTATTCAACTGGGAAGTTTGCTTTCATATATCCTGTTTGATACGCTACTCGTCCGTATGAGGCTGCGTGGGCTTTATTGAATCCGTACGCTGCAAAAGGCTCAATGAGTGCCCAGAGCTCCTGCGCCTTCTTCTCACTCATTCCGTTGGCAATCAATCCATCATGCAGTTTTTGCTTCTGTGCCTCCATTTCCGCTGGAATTTTCTTACCCATGGCTTTACGTAATTTGTCAGCTTCAAGCCACGAGTACCCGCCGAGTTTGATCGCAATCATCATGACATCGTCTTGATATGTGATCACACCATAAGATTGTATTAAAATTTCCTTCATTCTCTCATCCAAGTGTCGTATGAGAGCTGGATTGTGTTTGCGCTTTATATACTCTGGAATTGATTCCATCGGTCCTGGGCGATAAAGCGCAACCATAGCGTTGATATCATATATAGTTGTAGGACGAAGTTGCTTGAGATATGAAGTCATCCCAGAACCGTTTAATTGGAAAAGTCCTTCTGTCTCACCACGTGCCAACATCTCAAAAGTTTTTTTATCATCTACCGGAATAGTATCAATGTCTATTTCAATATTGCGAAGTTTTTTCACAAGTCTTACTGCATCCGCAAGTATTGCTAGATTTCTGATTCCAAGGAAATCAAATTTCGGTAGTCCTACATCTTCGATGTAGTGCATATCATATTGGGTGATTATTGCACCGCCTTTGGGATCATATTGGACTGGTGTGAATTCATACAGTGGTTTTGGTGCTATCACAACTCCAGCAGCATGTACCGAGACATGACGTACACAACCTTCAAGTTTCTTTGCTAAATCAATAATCTCTTTTGTATCAGCTTCTTTTTTATAAGCTTCTCTTAATTCGTCTACCATTTCTAGCGCTCGATCTATCGTCATAGGGAATCCCTGACTTCCCATTGGAATCATTTTAGAAATCCGATCTCCTATACCATATGGATACCCTAGAGCTCTAGCTACATCGCGTACGCTACCTCTGGCCATCATGGTACCGAAAGTTCCAATCTGCGCGACTTTATCTTCGCCGTATTTATCTTTGGCATATTGGATAATTTCTTCACGGCGGTTATCCGCAAAGTCCATATCAATATCAGGAAGTGAGGGACGCTCTGGGTTTAAGAATCTTTCAAACGGTAATTCATAAACAAGTGGATCCACATTTGTAACCGCGATTAAATATGTAGTAAGCGATCCAGCAACTGATCCTCGAATATTTGTGAGGATTCCATTTTTACGAGCGAAATGTAGCAGGTCACCCACAACTAGGAAATACCCAGCGTAGCCTTTTTGTTTAATAACCCCGAGTTCGTATTCCAAGCGGTCTACATATTTTTGGGATTGTTCTATTTCTCTGTATGTAAACCCTGCGTATGCGAGTTCACGCAATCTCTCATCTGCTGTGATTCCTTCAGGCAATGGAAAATCAGGAAAGTATGCAACACCTAATTCTATTTCATAATTTTCACACAAATCTGCCACCATTTTTGAATTTTCCACAGATTCTTTAGTATCTGCAAAATATTTCAAAGCAGTCTTTTCATCGATAAGGGAAAAGTCATCGTCTGAAAACTCAAATTTACTTGAGTCTTTATTTTCTGCTCCAGTGTTAATCGCTAAAAGTGTGTGGTGTGCTTGATGGTCTTCACTGCAAGGATAGTGTGAGTCTTGTGTAGCGACTGTGGGAATATTAAATTTTTTACCTAGCGCAATTATCCCGTGACGAAGTTTCTCATCATTTTCTACATGAGGATGAGCGTGAACTTCTAGAAAATAATTTTCTTTACCAAAAATATCCTGGTACTCCTTTATAATTTCCTCGGCTTTTTCTGTATTTCCAGAAACCACACTTCTAGAGAGTTCACTTGCCGGACATCCTGAGAGACATATGATTCCCTCGTGGAATTCTCGTAAGATTTCTTTGTCCATTCTAGGTTTATAGTAATATCCTTCCAGGTTGGCTTTTGTTACCAACTTCATCAAATTTTTGTAACCCGTTAGATTTTTGGCTAAAAGTGTCAGGTGGTAACGTTTATTGTCTATTCCTGTTTCTTTATCAAAACGTGTCCTCTCGGCAATATAGGCCTCAACTCCAATTATCGGTTTTATGCCTTCTTTTTTGCATTGTTTATAGAACTCAATCGCCCCGTACATACTGCCGTGGTCAGTCAGTCCAATAGCATCCATATCATGATCTTTAGCAAGCCTTACCATTTCAGGGATTTTGGTCATACCGTCAAGTAGAGAGTAGTGACTATGTGTGTGTAGGTGAATAAATTTAGAGCTCATGTATGTTGAGTATATATCAACTAACTTACTTAGAAAATAGAGAGAAAATTCTATGACCGTGTTATAATATTTAAAGTGATAGTTAGGCAAACACCTAAATTCGTCATAGGAATTGACGAAGTCGGTAGAGGACCGATTGCTGGTCCTGTCGCAGTTTGCGCATTCTTGTGGAAAGATCGAGAGACTCTTCCACCCTATGGAATAAAAGATTCCAAAAAACTTTCTCCACAAAAAAGAGAAGAGTGGTTTCGGCAAGTGCAAATTTGGAAACGCGAAAGTCGTGTGACTTATGCTGTATCTTTTGTTTCTGCACAAACGATTGATCGGATTGGAATTACAAAGTCGATCACTCGCGCACTTGTAGAATCTCTTCGAAAATTAGAAATAGAACCAGAAAATGTGGAAGTATTACTCGACGGTGGACTACGCGCACCACATAATTTTCCGTTACAAAAGACAATTATAAGAGGGGATGAGAAAGAGCCGGTAATAGCGCTAGCATCAATCGTCGCGAAAGTTCTAAGAGACAAAATGATGGAGCGTTTTGCTATGAAATATCCACTTTATGGATTTGAAGAACACAAAGGTTATGGAACCCACACGCATTATCGTGCGATTAAGAAACACGGCATGAGTCCACTGCATCGAGTTTCGTTTTTACAGAATCATTAAGTATTAGTATTTACTTTTAGCATTTAGATGCTATACTATTTTCACTATGGTTATACGAATGAGACATACACGTGCCCACACAGCGAACCGTCGCTCACACCATGCCCTAAAGGCAGGTTCTATGACGACATGTTCAAATTGTGGATCACTTCGCAAACCTCACACCGCATGTGGATCATGTGGCATGTATCGTGGCCGAAAGGTTATAGATGTTGTGGGTAAGGTAGAAAAGCGCCAAGCGAAAGCAAAGGCAAAGGGCGGAAAATAGTTCTTTATTAAGTTCTTTTTGACTGTGCAAGATTGCACAATGTACAATTAATCAATATGGCAAACAGACATCTTTCACGTTCAGTGGTACTCCAAACACTATTTGAGTGGGATTTCAAACAACACCCTGATAATGCAGTCGGTGAAATTTTACAGCGTGATACAGAAGAATTTGCACCCGGACTCGATGATCAAACATTCATGGAGACTATCCTTGATAATGTTGTAAAAAAGAAAACTATAATCGATCAAATTATTGAAAAAGCTGCACCAGAATGGCCAATTGATAAAATAAATGCTGTAGATAGAAATATTTTGCGCATGGGACTTTCGGAGTTACTTTTTGGGGATCGAGCACAAGTTCCGCCGAAAGTTGCTATCAATGAAGCGATAGAACTTGGCAAAACATTTGGAGGAGAGAATTCAGGAAGATTTATCAACGGCGTGCTTGGAGCAGTGTATCGGGAACTTGGTGAACCGGGCAAAGACGACAAAGGCCGACGTGAAAAACGCAATCAAGAACCAATTGATATCGATAAATTGCCCGTCGAGCGCAAAGTTGGTGCTGTGGTGTACACAGAACATGAAGGGGAATTTTATTTAGCCCTGGTACATGATGTTTTTGGCTATTGGACGCTCTCAAAAGGTGGAATCGAAGACAATATTGAGGAGAAAGCTGGTTGTATTCGTGAGATAAAAGAAGAGATGAATGTGGATATTGATAAAGTAGAGGAAATAATAGGCGAGAGTGATTATGTTGCTTCTCACCCAGAAAAGGGTAAGATACGTAAAAAGGTGATTTATTTCTTGGCTCACGCACCCTGGCAGGATGTTACCCTTATGAAGCAAGGCGGACTAGACGACGCTAAATGGTTCAAATTAGGTGATATTCCAGAGCTAAAGATATATGACGATATCACCGGTTTTATTGCGAAAGCAATTGGGATTATTACAAGTAGGAAATAGAATAGAGACGTCTGAAACCAAATCATTTCGTTTTTGACGCTTCTATTTTCAAAAGAAAATGATAGATTTTTCTTCGTTTGAAAAGCAAACAAAAATAAGTTTCAAAGACAAAAACTTGCTCACACAAGCGTTTGTTCACCGTTCATATATAAATGAAAATCCTAGCACGGGACTCTCGCACAACGAGCGTTTGGAATTTCTAGGGGATGCAGTATTAGAACTCGTAGTTACTGATTATCTTTACAAAAAATATCCCGGATCTCCAGAGGGAGAGCTAACAGCGTATCGATCGTCACTTGTAAATGCAAATATAATCGGGGAAGTGGCAGAAGCAGTGGGGATGAATAATTATCTACTCCTTTCAAAAGGCGAGAGTAAAGACACCGGTAAAGCCAGACTTTATATTTTGGCAAACACGTATGAAGCATTTGTTGGGGCAGTATACCTAGACCAAGGATATGACTGTGCAGGAGAATTTATTGCTGAAACTCTTTTTGGAAAATTAGATGAGATAGTTAGTAAGAAACTTTGGCGAGATGCCAAGAGTCTTGTTCAAGAAAAAGCACAGGAGTATGAGAGAGTAACACCAGCCTATACTGTACTATCAGAATCAGGACCCGATCACAATAAACACTTTACTGTGGGAATATATTTTGGGACAAAGAAAATTGCGGAAGGCAAAGGCAAATCAAAACAAGAAGCCGAACAAAAAGCCGCCCAAGAAGCACTCGTTAAGAATAAGTGGTTAGATTAAATTATGATTTTAAAGTCAATTGAACTCACTGGTTTCAAATCATTTGCGAAAAAAACTCCGCTATATTTTTCTTCACCTGTGACTGCGATAGTTGGACCGAACGGTTCCGGAAAATCCAATGTAGTAGAAGCAATTCGTTTCGTACTCGGTGAACAATCCATAAAATCACTTCGTGGAAAAGGCGGAGCTGATTTGATATTTAAAGGCTCCAAATCTCTATCACCACTCTCGCGTGCTAGTGTGTCTATAACATTTGATAACAAAAAGAAAATTTTTTCTTTTTCGAGAGGTGGGGAATCAAACATAAATCTAGATTTTGATGAAATCACAATATCTCGTGAGGTTTTTAGCGACGGAACAAATACATATAAATTAAATGATAGTGAAGTAAGACTAAAAGATATTATAGAGCTTGTCTCTTCTGTACACATTGGCTCATCCGGTCACCACATAATTTCTCAGGGTGAGGCTGATAGAATTTTAAATGCTAATGCAAAGGATCGCAGATCCATGATTGAGGATGCACTGGGACTAAAGGTTTACCAATTCAGACTCAAAGAAAGTGAACGCAAACTCGATAAAACACTTTTGAATATGAAGGAAGTTGGGTCACTACGTCGTGAAATTGCTCCGCATCTAGGATTTCTCAAGAAGCAAGTAGAGAAAATTGAGAAGTCCCAAGAATTAAGAGTTGAGCTCACCGGACTTGCCAAAGAATATTTTGGTATTGAATCAGGATACATACGACACGAACGAGAGAGAATAACAGATGAGAAATCCAAAATCCATAAGAAACTTGAAGGGATTGATAAAAAACTTTCTGATTATGATAAAGAGAAAGATGGAAGCAGTGTAAATAAGATAGATACAAAGGATCTAGAATCTAAAATTCTAAAACTTCGCAGTGAACGTGATACGTTAGCACGCAACCTCGGACGTATTGAAGGAACAATAGAAGCGCTAGATTTACAAATTAAGAACGCAAGCAAGGTCAAACCCACAGATACTGTAATATTACTATCCGATATAGAAACTCTAGTACAAGAAGTGGATGAGACTATAAACGAAGCACTAAAAACTGATGATCAAAACACCCTTAGGACAATTCTAGGACGCATGCGTACACAACTTGCTTCATTTATTCAAAATCGCAAGGGTAACAATAAAGACTCAATTGTTTCAATTCCAAGCACCGAAGAATTAGATGAACTCAAGAATACACAAAAAGAACTTAATTCCGAAATTGAAAAAATTGTAAAAGAAGAGAAGGAATTAGAAAAAGAAATTGAACATATTCGAAAAGCGAGTGCTGAGCAAGAATCAAAAGCACGTGAATCTATGCGTGAATATTACGAACTCAAAAATGAGAAGAGTGATATAGAAGGGCAGTCACGAGTACTAGCACTTGAAGAAGAATCACTAAATAAAATTCAAAATGACTTTAACGAAGAAGTTAGTGAGGTCGGTGCGCTTGTGGGAATAGAAGCCGTACGATTTACCGAGAAGCATATAAGTACTGATCGTCACGCTATAAGAATTGCGCAAGAAGAATTGCACAAGAAAATTGAGCGTATAAAAATAAAACTTGAGGATGTCGGCGGTATGGGTGGAAACGATGTTTTAAAAGAATACGAAGAGGTAACCACTCGTGATCAATTCCTGGCAAAAGAATTACAAGATATTGATAAAGCGGTAGTAGAGCTCCGTGGACTTATAAGAGAACTCAAAGAGACGATAGATAAAGAATTTAAAGTTGGTATTGAGAAGATAAATACACAATTCCAAGAATTTTTCTCTCTAATGTTTGGAGGTGGAAGTGCATTTCTCTCAGTAGTGGTAGAACACAAGCGTGCTGTCAAAGATACAGATGAAGAAGTGAATTTGGAAGAAAATGAAGAGGATTTGGAATTTGAGCGTGGAATTGAAATCAATGTCACACTTCCTCAGAAGAAGGTTAAAGATTTAAATATGCTCTCTGGTGGTGAGCGCTCACTTACTTCTATCGCATTACTTTTCGCCATGTCACAGGTGAATCCACCACCGTTTCTAGTACTAGATGAGACTGATGCAGCACTTGATGAAGCGAACTCTCGTAAATATGGAAATATGATAGAAAATCTCTCAAAGTATTCTCAGCTCATAGTCGTGACTCACAATCGTGAGACTATGTCACGAGCCAATGTACTCTATGGTGTGACAATCGGATCCGATGGGGGATCCAAACTCCTCTCAATCAAGCTCGAAGAAGCAGTCCAAATAGCGAAATAACCTATAATTTAATACCTCATTTTAAAAATAAACCTTATAAAATAAGGGTTTATTAAGAATTTACGGCATATAATACTTGACAAAGACACCTAAATATGCTATTATGTACACAATAAACAAACAAAAATTTTCATTCACCTAAAACGATAAAAACAATGAAAAATCAAACAATCCAGTTCCTTGTAATGGCAATTACAATCTTATTTTTTGCATCTTCATGCAGCAAACCACAGGTAATTTCTTTCACTGAGTTCTCTAAGAAAGGGGACACCGTGATTCACAACGTGGTTTATCATCCCGTACTTAAAAACCGGATGGGATGCAACGATACAATCATTCCTACGCAGTTTGTTGACGGCAGACCAATTTTGCAGAAAGTTACCGGATGGAAAGCTGATACGCTTTCATTTCCTGTGAGTATTTCTGTAAAGATTACCGAAGCTGATATGAAAGCTCACACCGTAATCAACCCAAAAGCACCGGCCGCTGATGAAAATAAAACATCATCAAATAGCAATGCTTTCTGGAATGGTTTCCGTAAAATCCTGCCCTGGTTGCTTGCGTTGTTGATTTTCGGGTTTATTTTGTGGTTACTTTCAATGTTGCCTTGGTTTGGTAACAGAGACAGACATGTGAACCATACCCATAATCATCATCACACTTACCAGCAACCTGAAGTGAAACCTGAGGAAGACAACAAAAGGGTTTCAGTTCCTGAATACTTCAAATTAAGTTCAGACAAAAAATCTGAAACTGAAGAGAAGACCGAACTGAAATTCCGCAGTGGTATTCCTATGGATGTTTTACTCGCCGGCATGAAAAACCGCAACGAAAGTGGAATTCAGGTTATCGCTTACAATCCTGGTGATGGAAACATCACCATCAATGTTAACGGCGAAAAACCAGTTCCACCAGTGCAACCATAAGTGAGAATTGCCAAATTTTTAACGACCCTTAGCTTAACAGCGAAAGGGTCGTTTTTCATTCTAGTCTTGTTTGACACATTTTGATTTCGGTGTAGAATCACATTAAATAAAAAAAGAACTTTCAGCTATGAAAAAATTATTTAAATTACTCATCCTGATTATTGGAACAAATTTCGTGTTCCTCTATCAGCAACCCGCTCTTGGTCAGACCATGGAGAAGGGGAATTATTTATTTTTAGTCGCAAAAAACGCAGAACCAAATGTTGGCTCTGTAGTACTACAAACAACAGGAGGGAAAGTAAGTTTCTCAACCGGTGAGGCAATATTCTTTGGAATGTTGCTAGTACTTATGGGAGCTTGTTTCTGTGCAGCATTCTTCCTAACAATTGCCGAAAAGGAGACCAAAAAGGTGATGGCAAGAATTGAAAATAAGTTTAATTTATTTCGCCAGGCACGGCATATGCGAAATAGAATTAAGAATTATTTTTCTTACCAACCAATAAAGGAGACTGAAACAATGGGGAGCGAATAAATTTCGCGAACCTGCATAGAGAGCCACGTAAGGAATTGCGTGGCTTTCATTATTTATAAAGAGTAGGAGTTTCAGGTTGAAGTGCAGAATTTAATTTTACTATATATTTTTCAGAATTTTTTATGGACTTCGTCTGAGTATCAAGTGTGACTTTCAGTATCATTCCTTCCATTGTTTCCGCTGAGAAGTATTGATCAAAGATAAAGTTGCCAAGGCTATAGGCGATAAGACCGTCTTTGTAATTCTCCGTCGCTTCGATGACATGGGGATGATGACCTATCACGAGTTTGGCACCATTATCTATCGCTATGTGGGCCAGTGTTGTTTGGCGAGCGTTGTGCTCACTATATTCGATACCCCAGTGAAATGATGTGATTAGTACATCAACCTGCGTAGATGCGTTTTTAATTATATTTGGAAGATCTGGATCATCTGCCAGTAATACTCCCGACTGATTCTCAGTAGCAGCTAACCATTCCGGTCCGACATCTGTAAATCCCAAAAATCCAATTTTTATGTCATCTTTTTCTATGATTGTAGGTTGCTTCGCATCGGCCTTGTTGTCACCACTTCCTGCGTATAAAATTCCAGCGTCATCTAGTCTTCTACGTGTATCATCAAATGCTGTACGTCCCCAATCACCTACGTGATTGTTGGCAAAAGATACGATATCTATTCCAGCATTTTTTAACACATCCAATACTTTTGGATCCATCCGGAATGAATATAGATTGTGTAGGTCTTTACCAGCATCTGATACTGGACCTTCGAGATTAGCAAAGAAAATATCAGGGTCCTTAAGGGAAGCGAGATTCTCAAAAAGTTTCGAGAAATCACCATCAAAATTTTTATCTACAGAATATTTTACCCCGCGCGCAAGCATAATATCTCCGGCAAAAGACAGAGTAACTTCATTTTTAATCTCTGGAGAAGGGGATATAGGTTTTATATTCTCACCAGTGCTTCTTATATCATTACTGACGTATACAACACTTTTACCACTACCATATATTTTAATAGCGCCAATGATTGCGATTATTAGAATAATCAGAAATACAACACTGAAGCTTATCGGGAAGTCGTTTGTAATTTTTGTATTCAAACTCATGCGAGTGTGTAGTCTATAACTCTTTTAGCCAAGTCAGCTTTCAAAACTTTTATTTTAATTTTGTCACCTAGTCTAAATTTCTTATGGGTTTTTGTGCCAGTTAGAGTTAGTTCACGTTCATTTAATCTAAATTGCTCAGCACCTAGTTCCCGAGAATTTATCATACCCTCAGATTTTGTTTCTCGCTCCTCTACGAATATTCCATATTCACTTACCCCGGTGATAATACCTTCAAAGACCTCGCCTACACGTTTGGCCATATATTCTACTTGTTTGTATTTCACACTTGCTCTCTCTGCTTCTGCGGCAGAACGCTCACGTTCTGATGCGTACTGTGCAGAACGCTCATAATTTTTCATCTCCTTTGTACTCACGGCTCTACCTTTCAAATAATGATCAAGGAGACGATGCACCATGATGTCTGGATAGCGACGAATCGGGGAAGTGAAGTGAGTGTAATGTTCAAAACCAAGCCCGAAGTGTCCGATGTTTTTCGTACTATATACTGCTTTGGCCATAGATCGAATTAGGATACTTGAGAGCATATCTTTCTCCGGTTTGTTTTCAAGTTCATAGAGTAATTTATTTAAATCTTTCGGATCAATTTTATCTTTCTTTGGTAAATTGTATCCGAGTTTCTCAATTAAATATCTGAAGTCTGCAATCTTATCTCCATCTGGCAAATCGTGGATTCTATACATGAAAAGCATGCCTTTGTTTTTATCCTTGAATAATTCCGCAACCTTACGATTCGCGAGAAGCATCCATTCTTCGATGAGTTTATGTGTATCACCACGAACTTTGCGATAAGCTCGTATTGGTTCAAAGTTTTTATCCAATTCGAATTTCACCTCGTCAGTCTCAAATGTAATAGAACCCATATCGTGACGTTTTTTTGAAAGTTTTTTTGCAATATTATTTAGCACATTTAATTCCTCATAAAATTCTCCCTTTTTGTCATCCAATACTTTCTGGGCCTCCTCATATGTAAAGCGTTTATCGGAGTGAATAATTGTTCGTCCATACCAAGATTTATGGATTTTTCCATCGTGATCAATTATGAAAATTGCACTCATTGTTAGGCGATCAACGTCAGGCTTAAGACTACATAAGTCATTAGATAGGACCTCAGGAAGCATAGGAATTGTACGATCTACCAAATACACTGATGTACCACGTCTAAATGCTTCGGCATCAAGTTTAGATTTTTCACGTACATAATGAGATACGTCTGCGATGTGAACTCCGACTTCTATTAGTCCGTCATTTAAAAAGGCGACTGAGAGTGCATCATCAAAGTCTTTGGCATCAAATGGATCAATTGTGAAAGTTGTCACACTGCGTAAGTCTCTACGATTACCAACCTCCATTTTCTCCTGTGAAAGTATTTTGGCTTCGTGCTCTACCGCAGGATGAAATGTACTATCAAATCCACGCTCAAGTATGATACCTTCCATTTCTGCTGTATGCTCGAATTCTCTTCCCAAAACATTTTTTATTTCACCTATTGGACTATCATTTTGGTTTTCCCATCTTGTGATGACGGCGAAAACCTTGTCTTTTACTTTGGCTTTGTTTAATTTACTTTCTGGAATTATGATATCCCGATACATTTTGGGATCTTGAGTTATGACTTTATATACTCCATCATCCTCATCTAAAATTCCAGCGAAACCTACTTTGGATCGAGTTAGTATTTTTGTAACTTTGGCTTTTTGTTTTGAACCACTTTTAGGAAGCAGAATATAGCTGACGCTATCACCGTGTAGTCCAGTACCTAAGTCTTGGTGTTCTATAAGAATGTCATTTTTGCGATCATTGGTACGGATAAAACCGATACCTTTCTGCGTGAGAGCTAAAGTGCCTGTGAATTCCTCGTTCTTCTTTCCGTGTGTTTTTGATGTGCTTTTATGTCTTTTCACTTTGTTTATAATACCATGCTTTATAAGTCTTAGGTTGACATTTAAAGCATTTCTGATAGGATTTCACCTATGTTAATGATTCGATTACAACGCATAGGACGAAAGAACGACCCCGCATTCCGCGTGGTTTTGACTGATTCAAAAAATAGTACGAAAAGCGGTCGCTTCCAAGAAGTTCTCGGAAGTTATAATCCAAAAGCTGGCACTATAGTTCTAAATGCAGATAGAATAAAACTACATATGAAAAACGGAGCACAAGTATCTGACACTATGCATAACTTCCTCGTGAAAGAAAAGATCATAGATGCAAAGAAGAAAAATGTACTCTCTAGGAAGAGTCCTACTAAGAAACGAAAAGAACTAAAAGCTTCGTAACAAAAATCCCCTTAAAGGGGATTTTTGTTTGACACTTAATCACTTTATTATTATACTTTTTCTAAGCAGTGTAATTTTGTCGTAACACTGCACCGCAAAGTTTAGTAATAGTAGAAAGAAAATATGGACGATAAAGCATTTCTCGAGTACGTGGTTAAGTCTTTGGTCGACAATCCTAACGATGTCAAAATTGACCGTACAGTGGATGAGATGGGAGTTCTTATAACTCTATCTGTAAATCCTGCTGATATGGGTAAAGTCATCGGACGCATGGGTAACACTGCGAAAGCAATCAGAACACTTCTACGTGTTATTGGTATGAAGAATAACGCTCGCGTTAATCTAAAGATCAATGAACCAGAAGGTGGTATGAAGGCAGCAAATCCTACTTCATCAGTGGATGAGGCAATGGAGGATCTAAAGAATCTATAATTTTTTAAATTTAGTTAAATATGAAAAACCGCAGTATAATCATATTGCGGTTTTTCATATGAAAGAACTTACACTCGTATTATTTAGAAGACAGGGAGAAATATTGCTTGCCATGAAAAAGCGAGGATTTGGTATGGGTAAATGGAATGGATACGGAGGGAAATTACAAGAAGGTGAGTCATTAGAGCATGCAGCCATACGTGAAGTGAGAGAGGAGAGTGGAATACAAATTAGTGAGAGTGATTTGAAAAGAATAGGAGTATTAGATTTTTATTTCACTGACAAAGAAGAATGGAATCAGAGAGTGCACGTGTATCTAGTAGAAAATTTCACCGGTGAACCAATTGAAACAGAAGAGATGAAACCAAAGTGGTTTAAGGATACAGAAATTCCATACCACGAAATGTGGGCAGGGGATGATGCGTGGTTTCCGTATTTGATTCGGTATGAAAAATTTGTCGGTGAAATACATTTTAGTGAAGAAGGGAAGAAGGTTGTAGAAGTTAAGGTAGAAAGAGAATAGGCTAGCTCTAGTTTGACTTTTAAGTTTTGTGTAGTATAATATGCAAAACTTGAAACATGGCTACAAAAACGCATCTTGAATTTTCAGCAGACAAAAAGTCGTGCTGGATTGTTTTTCCTTCGGGCGCAGAGAGCTTGGAGATTGAAAACATGAATGAACTCTTTGAGTCTCTGAAAAAACTCAAAGAAAGTAAAAAAGTAACGGACGAAGAAATAAAGGAAATGTTAATTTCCTCGATACCTTCCGACCTGGATTTTGTAAAAGGAAAGGGAATCAAGGCAATTTCTAATGGTCTGTTTACAGTATTTGCTCCGGCAGATGATGATAATGAAATTTATCATGAATTTTTTACCATACTCAGAACTGAAGCATTGAGATTGTTCAAAGAGGATTATCTTAAATCGCTAAATGGGAAAGAAATTCCCGGCTTCTACGCTTGTCCGTGCTGTGGTGTTGAAAATCAGCACTATCATATTTTCCTGGAAACTGGTATGTCGATGCCAATTATTACAAAATACGAGGCTAGATTATTAAATGATCTGTACTTGGAAAAGGATGAAATTACAACCCACCAGAAGGTTGTAATAGATTTACAAATTGACAAAGCACCAATTCCTGAATTTGCGGAATTGAATTGAACCTTTTTAAATGTTAAAACGCCGCTTTTAAAAGTGGCGTTTTGATTTGTGCTTTCTTTTTATTAATTTTATATGTATATTTTAGACACAATGCATTTTCATGTAATTACACTATTTCCAGAGATGTTTGATTCATATCTAAATGAGTCAATTTTGGCGCGAGCGCGCAAAGAGAAGAAAATCAAAGTCACTTTCATAAATCCACGTAAATTTGTGACTGGTAAATACCGCAAGGTCTGGCCAGACGGTAATATCTCACTTCAAGTTGATGACCGACCTTACGGTGGAGGTCCAGGGATGGTTATACGCGCAGAACCAATTGCACTCGCAATTGAATCGGTACTGCGCAAGTTGAAAGTCCAAAGTAAAAAGTCCAAAGTAAAAATAATCAATTTTAATCCATCAGGTAAGAATTTCGATACAGCATACGCAAAAGAGACTGTAAAAAAATATACAGATATTATTTTCATCTCAGGACGATATGAGGGGATAGATGCGAGAGTAAAGAAAATATTTAAATGTGATGATATCTCGATTGGTAACTACGTACTTACCGGTGGTGAATTGCCGGCTATGGTCCTCATAGATTCAATATCTCGCCAAGTCAAAGGAGTACTTGGCAAATTTGAGTCACTTGAAGAAGAGAGAATATCTAGTAGTGAAATTTATACACGGCCAGAAGTATTTGTATATAAAAATAAAAAATATAAAGTTCCGAAAGTCTTACTTTCAGGTAACCATAAAGATATAGATAATTGGAAAAAAAGTAGCAAAAAAGGACAGTAGCGTTTCAAGGCTTCTGTCCTTTTCTGATTTTTTTTGATGCTAAACTCTTTGCAAGGAATTCCTTTTTCGAACTTCCGTTAGATCGAGATACATCTGGTCATACGTAATTTCGAAATATTCACCAGGTTCAATAATTATCTGATCTTTATTTTCGTCGCCTTCTTCTTGAAGCAATTCAATGAAAGCATGCAACATTACTGGTTCGGCGATTATTACGATGCTTCCTGATTGCCTTACCATAACATCCGTAAATGTTTTACATGCGAGCATAGCTTGATTTGCTTTTTCAAGCATGTAGGTGTTGGCAGAAGTTAGGAGAATTTCCGAAAAATGTATCACTCCACTTTCCTCGTGGAATTTCATCTTTGAGTGTATGAGTTCATATTCGTGAATACCGCGTACATCCTTCGCATGAGGTTTAAGTGATAATTTAGCTGTCTCTGCTTCCTCGAGTGTAACATCTTCGAAGAGCATTTGCGCTGTTTGCCGGGAATTGATTTCATCCGAGCAAATTACCAAATCAAATTGCTTATTAATGAAAATTTTTCTTAGATTTATTGCGAGCTGACTTTCATCATTTCTGGTAATTCCGGAATGGTCACTTCCAATGGAGGGAACCAGAAGAATCTGTTTAACTTTTAGTATGTTTTTCATTTTTTAAGGGATTAGAAGGTTAGAAAATGTTTGAAAACTTGTACATATTTATAACACATATTATATAAAAAATCAAGGGTAATTAGATTGACCCGAAAGTAACTCACAGATCTAGGTTGACAAAAGTTCAGAAATAAGTAGGATTATGAGCACGGAATGCAAGATTGAGTTATTACTGACAATTCCTGTTTTATTACTAAAAATAATCAGGTATCTTGCTAGACAAAAGTTAATAACACGGAATAAATTACCTAGTCTTTTGGTAATTTGTTGTGGTGTTGTTTTAACTTTTCTAGAAAAATAAATATGCATCTACAAGAGAAACGCGAGAAAAAATATTTCTCAAAGTACAAGAAGCCTCTCGTGCCATTTCCAAATCTATTGGAAACTCAAATGACATCGTTTGAGTGGTTAGTAGAAACTGGATTGAAAGAAGTTTTCAAGGAATTTTCCCCGATAAACGATTACTCAGGGAAAAAGTTTCAGCTCGATTTTGTTTCGTTCTCGCTCGGAGAAGCGAAATATGATGAGCACTATGCAAAAGCAAATAAACTTACCTACGAAGGTCAGTTGAAAGCTCGTGTCAAACTTTTGAATAAGACTCTAGGTGGACACAAGGAACAAGAAATTTTCCTTGCTGATATGCCACTTATGACAGCGCATGGAACGTTTATCATTAATGGTGTTGAGCGTGTTATCGTGCCACAACTAGCTAGAAGTTTCGGAATTTTCTTCACAGAAGATGAAGTAAAAGGTAAGAAACATTTCGGTGCAAAAATAATCCCAGCACGTGGAGTATGGATTGAGATAGAAACAGATACAGACGGTACTCTTGTTGTCCGTATAGATAAAAAGCGAAAATTCCCAATTATTTCGCTTCTTCGTGTTTTAGGTCTTACAACTGACGCTGAGATTTTGAAGGCTTTCAAGGGAACTCCTGAGGAAGCTGTGATAAAAGCAGGTATTGAGAAAGATCCTGCAAAGACCTTGCAAGAAAGCTATATAGAGATATATAAGCGTCTTCGTGATGGTGATCTAGCTACAGCGGATAATGCCCGTGAATTTATTGATTCTCTATTTAGTACAGAGCGATATGACCTATCTCCAGTAGGACGATTCCGATTCAACAGTCGCTTTGAGAAATCAATGGATGCGAAGGAAATGGAACGCCGAACAATTTCAGCAGACGATGTAGTTTCTATAATTACTCATGTTGTTACACTAAATGCTGATCCAAACGCGAAAGCCGATGATATTGACCACTTAGGTCAGCGTCGTGTGCGTTATGTGGGAGAATTACTTCAACAGAAAGTTCGTGTTGGTATGACACAAATCAAGAGAAACATTCAAGATAGAATGTCTACTATTGATACATCAACAAGTCTACCGATAGCGATAATCAACCAGCGTCCACTACAAGCACGTATAAAAGAATTTTTCACAACAAACCAGCTCTCACAATTCATGAACCAAGAAAACGTCTTGGCGGAGTTAGAACACCTACGAACACTTTCAGCACTTGGTCCAGGGGGTCTCACTCGTGAGCGTGCAGGACTTGAAGTTCGTGACGTACACACTTCTCACTACGGACGTGTTTGTCCAATTCATACACCAGAAGGTCCAAACATCGGTTTGATCTTGCACTTATCTAATTATGCTCGCGTAAATGATTTCGGAATTATTGAAACTCCTTATATTAAAGTTACAAAAGGAAAAATCACAGGTGAGATTGTATATCTCAATGCACTTGAAGAAGAGAAATATGCTATAGCACACGCTGGTGTTAAATACGACGACAAAGGAATGATAATAGAAGAAAAAGTTGAAGCTCGTATTCAAACAGAACCGGGACTAATAGAGCGAAACAAAGTTGATTTTATTGACGTGGCGACAAACCAAGCATTTTCTATCGCTACATCGATGATTCCATTCCTAGAGCATGATGATGCAAACAGAGCACTCATGGGATCAAACATGCAAAAGCAGGCAACACCATGTGTGGTGCCAGACGTACCACTTGTGTCTACTGGTATTGAAGAACTCGCATCACGTGAAAGTGGACGCGTAGTAGTAGCGCACAGCGATGGTGTCGTATCTGAGATAGATGCGAGACATATCATTATAAAAGACAGCAAAGGCAAAGAGCATGAACAAAAGCTTGTAAATTTCCAAAGAACAAACAACTTCACAGTCTTTCACCAGCGTCCAATTGTGACTCTCGGAGACAAAGTGAAAAAAGGAGATGTACTTGCAGATACTTCTAGTACTGCACAAGGACAAATCGCTCTTGGGCAGAACGTAATGGTGGCTTTCATGGCATGGAATGGTGCAAACTACGAAGACGCGATTATTCTCTCAGAGCGACTAGTGAAGAAAAGTAAATTCAGTTCTATCTATGTAGAAGAATTTATTTGTCTAGTTCGCGATACTAAGCTTGGACCTGAAATTACAACTCGCGATATTCCAAACGTTGGAGAAAATAAACTAAAAGATCTAGACGAAGAAGGTGTTGTACGAATAGGAGCAGAAGTACGAGAGAACGATATTCTCGTAGGTAAAATCACACCAAAAGGTGAGACAGAACTTACACCAGAAGAGCGACTTCTCCGTTCAATCTTTGCAGAAAAGGCACGTGATGTGAAAGATACATCACTTCGTATGGAACACGGCAAACGTGGACGTATCATAAACGTTAAAGTATTTTCTCGTGATCAAGGACATCAACTCGAAAGTGGAATCATAAAGAAAATTGTTATAGAAGTAGCACAACTCCGAAACATATCAGTTGGAGACAAACTTGCAGGACGTCACGGAAACAAAGGTGTTATCTCAACAATTTTGCCAGAAGAAGATATGCCATATATGGCTGACGGTACTCCTGTAGATATGATTTTGACACCGCTTGGTGTTCCATCTCGTATGAACCTCGGACAAATTCTAGAAATGCACTTGGGTATGGCTGCAAATACTTTGGGCTACCAGGCAATTGTGCCACCTTTCTCTGGTGCGACAGAAGCAGAAATCAAAGGCGAACTTAAAGCCGCAGGACTTCCAGAAAACGGTCGTATCACACTATATGATGGTAGAACTGGAGATAAATTTGATCAGGACGTTGCTGTGGGAATGATGCACGTTTTGAAACTGCACCACATGGTGGAAGACAAACTTCATATGCGTTCTATCGGTCCTTACTCTCTAATTACACAACAACCACTCGGCGGTAAAGCGCAAGGTGGAGGACAGAGATTCGGAGAAATGGAAGTGTGGGCACTTGAAGGATACGGTGCCTCACATGTGCTTCGCGAAATGCTTACAATAAAATCTGACGATATTATGGGTCGATCTGCCACATTTGATTCAATCATTAAGGGTGAGAAAATAAAAACTCCAAACACTCCAGCATCATTCTCTGTAATGCTTAATTATCTTCGTGGACTTTCACTTGATGTTGATTTACGAAAACATCACAGAATTAGTGACGAGAATGTAGATTAATAAAATTTATTGAAAAAATTATGAAAACAATTGATACATCAAATTTTGACTACATTACACTAAAACTCGCCTCACCCGAGAGAATTTTGGAGTGGTCATACGGGGAAGTTACAAAACCTGAAACAATAAACTACCGAACAGGTAGAAGTGAACGTGGAGGATTATTCGATGAAAGAATATTTGGTCCAGAAAAAGACTATGAATGTTACTGCGGAAAATACCGACGCATTCGCTACAAGGATATTATTTGTGAAAAATGTGGAGTGGAGGTTACTCGTTCAATCGTTCGCCGTGAAAGAATGGGACACATTGAACTAGCTTCTCCTGTAGCTCATATCTGGTTCCTCCGTGGAGTTCCATCTAGAATGTCAATTCTCATGAATATACCAGTGACTGATCTTGAAAAGGTTATTTACTTTGCTGGATACATCATTACAAAAGTTCATGAAAACGAAAAAGCTGAGATTATCAGTGGACTAGAATCCGAATATAAATCCAAAGTAA
>JAYRGZ010000027.1:0-14509 GCA_041907605.1 Minisyncoccota bacterium
AGACGTGACACAGTAGAAAATTATTTGAAACGTCTACAAGAACTAGAAGCACTTGTAAATGGATTCGATGGAGTAGAGAAATCATACGCACTTTCTGCTGGAAGAGAAATTAGAATCTTCGTAACACCAGAGAAAATAAATGATTTCGAATCCAAGGAAATGGCACGCAACATTGCACTGAAAATTGAAGCGGAATTAAAATATCCGGGAGAAATTAAAGTTACTGTCATCCGCGAGACTCGTGTGATTGAATACGCTAGATAAATATAGATATAAATGGAGATTCCTCAAAAAAGCCTTATTTATTAAGGCTTTTTTGAATGCAATCCCCAGAAACCCTTGTAAACATTGCATAAAATATAAGGAGCGCTATACTACGGATAGCTTTTAAGCATTCGCTTTTAAGCTCTAGAGCTTTATAAGGTCGAAGACTCATAACGTGCTTTCTGGTTTACGTGAAAGCGTACAATCAGCAAAACATATGAACAAACAAGCACTCGTTGAGTGGGTACATGGCAAAATCGGGGGCACCAAAGTGCAAGCTGAGGAAGTCGTCGATGGAATGATGGATGCTATCATATCAACTTTGAAAAAAGGTGGTGAAGTATCAATCGCAGGCCTTGGAATCTTCTCTGTAAAAACACGAGCGGCTCGCATGGCGCGAAACCCAAAAACTGGCGCACAGGTCAAAGTACCTGTAACGAAAGTTCCAAAGTTCCGTCCTGCTAAGGCGTTCAAGGACGCTGTAAAGTAACCTATCTGCTTTATAAGCTCATCAAAAACCCCGCAAGGGGTTTTTGTGTTTTATAGTGGTATAATTTGTTGAAACATTCAAAACTTCAAACAATGAAAAAAATAAAATTCAGTAACTCAACAAATCCTGGATTCTTCGATTACCTAAAATCAGAAGCGGACAGGTACTTTTCAGAAAAGAAGATCTCAGATAAGGGAAATTCTTACACCTATAGTAAATCAATCATCCTGTGTCTATCCTGGATTATGATTTATGTAGCAATAGTGAATTCCTCACCACCGATTTCGTTTTTTCTATCACTCTTGCTCGGATTCAATTCCGCATTGCTTGGATTCAATGTGATGCACTCTGGTGCACACAAGAGTTTCAGCGAGTACAGATGGCTCAACAAGCTCACTGCTTTCTCGGCAGATCTTCTGGGGTGGAGCAGTTTTTATTGGAACAAGGTTCATAACATAGGTCATCATACCTATCCAAATTTGGATGGGTTAGATAATGATGTAAATAATGACCCGTTCCTCAGACAGCATCCAAGTCAAAAATGGTACTGGGTACATAAATTCCAACATGTATATGCGTTCTTTCTGTATTCAATATCTTCACTAATCATTCTTGTAAATGATATGCGCAGATATATATTGGATACGATAAAGAATCCGAGGCACATGAAAAGTAGTGAGCATTTAACCTACATTTTAGGTAAGGTTCTCTATTTTGGGATATTGATTGTGATACCATCTATTTTTATCGGCTGGCAGTTTGCATTGATGAATTTCCTATTCATGCATATCGCCATTGGTACAACATTGAATGCTGTATTCCCTCTTGCACATTTAGTTGAAGAAGCCGAGTTCCCTGTAATAGAAGGCGAAGAAATCGAAAACAGTTTTGCCATTCATCAGGTGCAAACTACTTGCGATTTTGCCACAAAGAACCCACTTGTTACATGGCTACTTGGTGGATTAAACTTCCAAGTGGAACATCATTTATTTCGACAGGTAAATGAAGCACATTACCCTGCCCTTCAGAAAATTGTGAAAGAAGCATGCAAGAAGTTCGGTGTCACCTACCATGAATACAAAACATGGGTTGGGGCACTTGTCTCACATTTCAATCATTTGCGAAGGATGGGAAATCCAATCTAACGATTTTATTTTTAAACAAAAAGAAAAGCCCTGGCATGTCCTGGGCTTTTCCTCTATATGAATGAAATTACGAAATATATAAATAATACTCCAACGATTGTAGTGAGTACTGTACGCCAACTAGAATGATGTGTGTGAGCTTCAGGCAAGATATCTGATACTCCAATGTATAGTAAAAATCCTGTAAAAAATCCTAGATAAACTAAAAGCGAGCGTTCACCTAATGTAAAAAAATATGTAGAAAGTCCTCCAAGTACAGGAGCAAGTGCATCTAAAACTAGAAACTGTATCGCTTCTTTTCTAGTGTTTTTATGACGTAGTAGTAGTGAGACAGTATTTAATCCATCAGAAAAATCATGAGCAATCACAGCAACAGCTACCATTATTCCCACCCCCGAAGATACTTGAAATCCAAGTCCGATAGCCACACCGTCTAAGAATGAGTGTCCGGCTAGAGCGAGAGCCTGTAACTTCCCAACTTGTGGATGTGTGTGCGGACCATATTCTTCCTCGTGAGAGTGGTGAATTAGAATTGATTTCTCTGCGATATGAAAGAGCAGAAATCCTACAACAAGCGCGATCATTGGAACCATTGGGGAGATTCCGGTCGAAGAAACCATTTCTATAATTTCTGGAAATAGGTCAAAAGCGATAACTCCGAGAATTACTCCAGCAGTGAAGCCAAGTATGAGATGAAGTTTATCTTTAAATTTAAGTCCGACAAGTCCTCCCAAAAAAGTGGAGAAAAATGTCATAACTATAAATACAAATTGCATGTGCGGGATAAGGGAATCGAACCCTTGATTTCAGTTTGGAAAACTGGAGTTATACCATTTAACTAATCCCGCCTCTGCTAAAGCTGCAGCTGCTAAGCCCGCTTGTCTTTAGTAATTCAAACAATAACAAAAAAAGCTTATTTTTTCAACATCTTTATGCCTTTGGCTTATCGAGCTTATCTAGACCTAATGCCTTCACACCGAAATACACGACCGCAGCGATTATGAAAAAATCTACAAGGGTTGAGATGAATGCACCATATTTAAAAGTAGCATTGCCAACAGTGACTGCTTTATCTACTAAGTCCACCTTTCCAAGTGCGAGTCCAACAAGAGGATTTATAATATTTTCTACAAGTGAAGCCACGATTTTCGAAACTGCCCCGCCGAGGATGAAACCCACAGCAAGCCCTACTACTCCCTGCTCACGTATGAAATCCATAAAACCTTTCATTCTATTTCCAACTACTTTTGTAGGATTGATATTTTGTATGTCCATAAATTTGATTCAATTAATAATCTATATAATAAACTACTCTGGAATTGTTTTCCATAACAACTCAAATAGTTCTTTGTGTGTCTCAATGATTGGTGGATTGTCTATAACTAGTGCAACAACCTCATCTGTCATTTGTTGTATTAACAAATGCTGAGGTGTTATTACTATATCTGTATTTAGTTTGGATTCTCTATTCAGAATTTTGATATTTAATGCATAATTTTTTGAGAATTTTTTATGCTCGCGAGTTATTGCAGAATCTCGCAGTAGCATACGAATATTTATAGGTTTCTTTGCTCTCCTTTCCATAAAGTCTTGGAAAAATTCTGGATCTTGTTTATACCATTTCTCCTGATCAGATATCACAAGATAGTCTTCTCCTTTTTTTATATCATCCACTAGCATATTGTATATGCCTTTTATTGCTTCAAAACCCTCGTAATATCTTATATTAGAACCAGAATCTTTATACTTATACAAAGCTTCAAACTCTGGAAGAATATCAGAAAATTTCCTTTCTCTTTCTTTTAAAATTAAATCTAACTTTTTTGGATCTTCGGGGGAATACAATTGTTTCAACCCATTTAAATCAATCCTCATTAATCCTTTCCTTTTCAATTCCTCAACCACGGAATACACTGTGGTTCTTTTTAAATCTGATTTCTTTGCAATTTTTAGTATAGTAGTTGGTCCTAGAGATATGCTAGCAAGATAAACTTTAGCTTCATTTTCATTTAAACCAATATTTATAAGAGTTTGTTCTAGGTCGTTTTTCATAATATGTCGAAATTTTCGACAACATTTTTATTATACTATATATACATAATATAGCAATTTTAGATTATCGTCGACGTTTTAGACTATATTTGACATAACAAGTATAATGTATCTAAATAAAAAACTCGGACATGAAAAAATCAATAGCAATTGTAGGAATGATTCTGATTACAGTTTCAACTTACGCACAAACATCATTCACAGTAGATGCTTACAACTTCTCAAATCTTTCAACTGAAAATCAAAAACCAGTAATGGTAATGCTTGGTTCTAGTGAATTGAACCAGAAGCTGTCATTCGTTGGTTTCAGTTTGATTAGCGAGAGATTCAATCAAGCAGAAATTGGTCTTGGATATAATTTCACTCCTTCCCTATATGGAAACATACTAGTAGGAATTGAAAACCATCCGGATCTCTGGAGAATAAAGTCAGCATTGATTTACTCACATGGGAGAACATTTATATTTAGCGGTGGAGAAATTGGTGCCAGTGGTTACTGGTACAGCTCTATAGGTACATATAAAATCGTCGACCGGAAAAGTGACATCAGTATTGGATATTTCCTTAGGAGATTTGAAGGGCTCGGTCCAAGAATCGAGTGGAGTAAAGGTAAATTTAACCTATATGCTATGCCATTTGTTTATGATTTTGAATCAAAAAACAGTGGATTAGAAGTAGGCCTAAAATTAAACCTTTAGGAGGATGTTTGAAAATCCTTAAGAAACCCAAAGCAATGCGGGTTTCTTTTTTATTTAATTAAAAGATGAGTCGGGGTGCAGGGATTCGAACCCTGAGTCGCCTTTCTTCGAACCACAGATTTCTCCCAGACATCTGGATATACTAATTTTAGAGTTAAAGACTGAGTCGGGGTGCAGGGATTCGAACCCTGAGTCGCCTGTTCCCAAAACAGGAATGTTAGCCGTTACACTACACCCCGACTCAAACCTAAACAATTTTAAAATTATTATATCCCCAAAACAGGAATGCTAGCCGTTACATTTATCCGCCAACTTGGGAGGGCTACACCCCAACAAATTACTTAACCCTAGAACAGTAAATCAAATACAAAAAACCAAATTGAACTTCCCTATCTTAGCACATTTTCTATAAGAGACAATTAAAATACATTCTCTATTCGTTCTACTTTGGCTTTTTTTGTATTGTGATCCAAATAAACTACCAATAAATCTACTTGCCAATCTACATCATCATTAATTCTTTTATCTGCTATATACGTCTCTATTGTCCTTGATAAACGCTTAATCTTCATTTCATGCATATTCTCTTCCGGCCTATATGTTTCATGTGTAACTATTTCTAGATTTTCACGTGTAACAGATTTAACTTCACAAAAATACAACTTTGCATCCTTACTTGCAACAATATCAATTTCACCCCATATCTTTGTGTAATTACGCTCAATTATCTCAAAACCGTGTTTCATGAGAAACATACAAGCAACATTTTCACCGATTTCACCAGTTTTTTGAGTAATTGAAGTAAAAACTTTTGGCATAGAATCAGGTTACACGTGTAACTAATAAATATAGGTTTCACGTGAAACGTACATGTATATAATATACATGTCCTTTCAATAATACATTGATAAATAAGAGTATTGTGAATAATTCACCAAATATAAAGGGCAAATATTTGTCATAAAATTATGTCCTTTATTAACAATATGCACCCAGTTATCCACATTTTATTGAAAAATAAGGATAAAATTAGTGTAAAAAGACTTAATAAAGGACAAAAACAAATTAAAGCGGTGCGGGTAGGGGTAATCGAAACCCCGTCTCATCCTTGGCAAGGACGTGTTCTACCACTAAACCATACCCGCATTTATTACTAACAAATTTACAAATACCGTTATCAGGCTCTTATGACACGATAAACCACTAAACCCTACCCGCAAATTAGTCCATATTTTATAGTATTTATAATAATAAATCAATCTTTGTACTCGGAGCATATTTGTGTTTCGAGTATGTTTCTGATAAATTACCATACGTATGCAGAAATGCAGAAAATGTAATATATTAAAACCAGAAAGCGACTTCAGTTTTAAAAATAAGAAGAAAGGATTATTGCATAAGCAATGTAAGGATTGCACTAGGATACTTGTAAGAAATCACTATAATAGAAATCGTGAGTATTACTTGGATAAGGCTCACAAAAGAAACGACAGGTTGAAAACAGAAGTTATAAAGTACCTACAAGATTATCTACAGAAAAACCCCTGTGTTGATTGTGGTGAAAAAGACATTGCTGTGTTAGAGTTTGATCACAATGGTAATATCCCTAAATTTAAGGCTGTATCTTTCTTAATAAGGAATAGATACTCCCTTGAGATTGTTAAAAGGGAAATTGCAAAATGTGAAGTAAGATGTGCTAATTGCCATAGAAGAAAAACAGCAAAAGACTTCGGTTGGTTAAAAATTATAAACTAGATATGCACCCGTAGCTCAATGGATAGAGCACTTGTCTTCGGAACAAGGGGTTGTGGGTTCGACTCCTGCCGGGTGCACAAAAAGGCCAATGAGCCAAGCAAACAAAATCAAAATAGAGAATATTCCAGAAGGAGTATTGAATGTTGTGAAAACCATACAAAATGGTGGTTTTGAAGCTTACCTTGTGGGTGGATGTGTTCGAGACTTGATTCTAGATAGAACTCCAAAAGATTGGGATATTACTACGAACGCAACACCAGAAGAGATTCAGGGTCTATTTATAAAGACAGTATATGAGAACACATTTGGTACTGTGGCCGTTATAGATGAGACAGCTACAGATCCAAACTTAAAGGTCATAGAAGTCACGCCATATAGACTGGAATCAGATTATAAAGATAACAGACATCCTGAAAAAGTCTTATTTAGTAAGGATATTAGCGATGATCTAAAAAGACGTGATTTTACTATCAACGCCATTGCCTATGACCCTTATAAAGGACATTTAATCGATCAATTTGGGGGTCTAGAAGCGATAAAGGACATGGTGGTGAGAACTGTAGGGGTGCCAGCAGAAAGATTCCAGGAAGATGGTTTACGTATTTTACGTGCAATACGTTTTGCAACAGAACTAAATTTCACCATAGATTATGAAACAATACTGGGGATAACTTCTCATAGGAAATTACTGGAGAATATTTCTTGGGAACGTAAACGTGATGAGTTTACCAAAATAATTATGTCACCGGATCCCATAGTTGGAATCGGTCTTATGCAGAAGCTTGGCGTACTAGAGTATGTGGTACCTGAGCTCCTTGAAGGTGTGGGATGCGAACAAAAAGGAGAACATATCTACGATGTCTTCGAACATATACTTCATGCTCTTGGCCATGCAGGTGAGAAAAAGTGGCCACTTGTGATACGACTATCTGCACTATTTCACGATATTGGTAAACCTCGCACACGTAGATGGGACGCTACGAAAGCAGGTGGAAAAGGGAAATATACCTTCTACGGCCATGAAGTTGTAGGAGCGAAAATGACACAGAAGATAATGGAAAGACTCAAATATCCAAAAGATTTATCAAATCTGGTTGTGAAATTTGTACGATACCATATGTTTTTCTCTGACACAGAAACTATCACACTCTCAGCAGTGCGTAGGACAATTGCAAATGTGGGTAAAGAAAATATTTGGGATCTTATGGAAGTTCGTGAATGCGATCGTGTGGGTATGAAGAAGAAGGAAGCACCGTATCGTCTAAGAAAATATCATGCCATGATTGAGGAAGCTCTGCGTGATCCAATATCAGTATCACAACTAAAAGTTGATGGGAAAATATTAATGGAAGAATTAAATATCAAAGCAGGACCACGTATGGGATGGATGTTGCATGCACTACTGGAAGAAGTACTGGATGATCCAAATAAAAATACCCGAGAATACCTAGATAAAAGAGTAGGGGAGTTGGATAAATTAGATGATACAGAACTAAAGACATTAGGCGAGAAAGCCAAGCAAACAAAGGAGGAACTGGAGGAGTCAGAAATCTCCAAACTTCACGAAAAACACGGTGTAAAAAAATAAAAGCAGAGTGAAATTAATCATCTGCTTTTATTTTTCTTTTTCCGGCGATCTATTTCCGGAATGTAATTATAGATATCCGGGACCAATATAAATTTGGGCTCAGAACCTACTGGGGAAATAGACACGGTTACGATAGGAATAATAGGACAAAGGGTAGTATCACACATTCTTTCCTGTTTTATCTTTTCCTGATAAGCAAAAATTTCTTCCTCTGTTACTACGTGATTATAAAATCTTTTTGCCTGTGAAATGTTTTGCAACATTACTCCCATATACACATCTGGATCTCGAGTAACCATATCGGTCAATCCAAGCTGTGCTCGAACTGATGCTGTTGCGAAATAATATGCATCATGTTTTCTACCACGATAGTAAAATCCAGGCTGTGGATTATAAGGATCCCATGGATAGTAGCATGCCACCATAGAGTGAATGAGGACATTAGAGTCAGGAATACCATATCTCCTTTGTACTCTTGCAATCAGAGAATCAACGGGATCATCAAGTTGCTTCTTGTATGGATACTTTTTCGAATAACCAGCAAACTCAATACCAACTGAAACATTAGAAATAGAGTCAAGACCATTCCATCTAGAATGCCCAGCATGATTGGCAATTCTGTCTTCGTCTACAATCGGCTTAATTCGGCCGTATTGATCAACAACAAAATTACAAAGTCCATTCACCCTGAGATTATCTAATCCTCCTGGTAAAAGACCCTCCATCGTATGCAAGATAATATAAAGTGTTTGCTTACGAAAAGGGAGTGTATCGTTGCCATAGGCGAGAGCAGGGCCATATCCTTCGTTTATTATTGAATCGCTTTCTTGCGAATATGTGAAGTTAGTTTCTAAAACCAACATCACAAAAATGAAAATTTTTTTCATGATGTTTAGTTTTAGTATATTTAAATCAATTATATGCCTATTAGAAATAACCACAAATAACAAAGCCCCGAAACGAATCTGGGGCTTTGAAAAATTTTTTGCTGAATCAGTTATGACCAGCTGTTTTAATTGCACGATTAAGCACTTTCAGCTTTTCTCTACGGATATATACCGGTACGATAAAAGCAAAGCATGCTGCAGAAATTGGTATCACCAAGCTGATTGATAACAACACAGAGTAGCTCTGACCACCTAAAAAATACACGAAAAGGATAAATGGAGTTACTACACAAATAAAATATATAAATGTGTTTCTCCTGGTTAACTCCTTCAAAATATATCGTGTATCCTTTATTGCATTTACAAGATAGAAAACTATTGTATCTGCAATCGTAATAAATACGATAATCAGATAATCAAATTCTGGTCTTTGGATAAAAGCGAGGAATGCTTTTGCTCCAAAAGCAAACAAACTTACAAGTAAAGAGAGGATTGTAAACATCCCAATCCTTTTTAGGGGCAAAAATTTTTTTAGCATAGCGAGAGTTTTAAAAGGTGAAGGTTGAATTTCGTTATATCAAAAATTCAGTTTTTGGGCAAACAAAAATGTCGCTTCCTTACGGTTGCGACATTTTGTATCTCCGATATGGAGAAATTATTTTTTTGCGCCCGCTCCTAAATCAAGGAGTTTTAAAACAAATGCCTGATGTAATGGTGTTCCCTTAAAACGCTCTGAGGATCTATTGAGTTCTTCAAAGGTTTTGCAATCATCAAGCTTTTTGATGAGCATTTTCAACCTCATGTCAGCTTCATCAATGTGTGTAAGAGTTTCTTCGCCTAAAACTAAAAGGTCATCACGCACAGATACTTCATCTGGTGAGAGATTCAAAGCTTCACTGTCATCGGTTAAACCAATTAGGACGTCCTGAAACTCCTGAACCATTTTCCTTATTTCGGAAATAGTTTCGCGTGAATTTGATTCCCGGGCGTTTTGAAGCATTTTGGCAAACCATTTCTTTCTTTCCTCGCTGTATGCAGGGGTCAGACTAAATTCACCAATCGTGGGTATGACTGTAACCACGAGAAACAGGCAGAGTGAAGACAAAATCTTGTGTTCACTAAGCATTGTATTGAGAATGATCATATTTATTTGATTTGATTCAAGCAAACTATACAAGACAGGGGAGATTAGTCAAGCTAAATCAAGCACTATAGGACAGTGGTCTGAGCCGTAGTAATCAGTCAGCATTTTGGAATCCTTCACTTTTTTTATGAGATCAGGAGACACAAAGAAATAATCTATACGCCAACCAACGTTGCGATCCCTGGAATTAGTCTTTTGATCCCAATATGTATACATATCTTTTTTCTCACCATATATATATCGAAAAGTATCTACGTATTTATGTGCGACAACTTTGTCTATCCACGCACGTTCAATAGGGAGGAAGCCAGTATTCTCTTCATTTGCTTTTGGACGAGCTAAATCAATTGGTTTATGAGCAGTATTGACGTCACCAGTAAAGATTATTTTTTTTCCGCTTTTTCTGGTCTTCTCACAAAACTTTAAAAATGCATCATAGAATTCTAACTTATATTTTAGTCTATCTGGACCACTTCCACCATTTGGAAAATATGAATTTATTAAAACAAAATCCTTGTAGTATGCCACAAGTGTGCGTCCTTCATCATCAAATTTTTTAATTCCAAGTTCTGTAACTTTCTCTGGTACTATTTTTGTATAAATTGCTACACCACTATAACCTTTCCTCAATTTTGAATATGCAAAGTATGATGTGTAGCCGGGAATATTACGTATCTCTTCAGATAGTTGCTCCGGTTCTGATTTGGTTTCCTGTAGGCAGACAATGTCCGGTTTGAATTTTTTGAAAAGAGGGAAAAGATAGCCCTGTTTGGCAGTAGCACGAAGGCCATTTGTGTTCCATGAAATCACTCTCATATAGATAAACAATTACAAAAATAACTAAAATAAAATTTGTGAAACCGATTCTAGTCCCGTACCAAGCGAAACGCGTCCTCGGTGTTGAGCTTTGGTACTGGGATGTTCCAAGAAATTATTCGCATCAAAAAAGTATACCAATATTAAATTTTCTAACATTATTGACAAAAAATTTATATATGCTACCATACAAATTAATCAGAAGCCGTTTAATAGCCTTACGGCGGGCGAATGTGTCAAATTCCAGCATCACCGATGCAGCCAAAGCTGGTAATGACCGAGAGAGTAACAGATCTTATAATTTCTTCAAGAACGAACTGTGTTGTGAAGAAATCTTTTCATCGAGATAGAGTGAAAAGGAAATGTTACTCATATCATGTACTTTGATACGCTGACCGATTGGTTTTCCGGAAAAACATCGGAGCAATACCATTTACAGAGTCAGCGATTGAGACATGCGAACACGATTCAGCCAACATTTGATTTGTGCACAGATCAAGTGAGTAGAGATTTCTCAAAAATGTAGAGTCTATCACGGCAAAAGAATCAACCGGTACAAAAGATGAGAGTTTTGTACCCAACAAAAAAAGAGCGACCTAATTTCACGGTCGCTCTTTCTATTTTATTTCTTTTTAAGAATCATAGCGTGGACAATAGGATTCTGTGGAGAAGAGACAGTTTCTTTGGTATGAGAAACTATTTCAAAATTGTTTTCAAAAAGTTTTGTAATTTCTTCATCAGTAAAAAAATAATATTGGAGTCCTTCTTTTTCATATGAAGACATTTCATCGTTCTTAGGATGCCAAGTGAAATACACTGGTGTGTCTTTGGATAAGACTGAGAGCAAGAAACATCCTCCAGACTTTAATACACGTACTACTTCGTTTTTATATTGTTCGAAATCAGATTGTTTTAGATGTTGAAGTAAACCTATATCTACGACACCATCAAATCCATCGTCAGAGAAAGGAATATCTAGAACATCTCCCTCTACAAATCGAATACTACCATCGAGCGCTTTGTTTAAAACTTCTTCGTTATTTTTCTTCACAAGTGAAGTGACGTATTCAAGTCCAATTACACGAAAACCATTCTCAGCGAGAGTAAAAGGGAATCGTCCACGTCCGCTACCAATATCTAGTACCATGGCTTTCGCAGGCAACTCTTCGATAAATTTCTTTGATTCCTCTGGTATCACAGTATTTGTCCAAGTATCACTGCCGGTATTGTAAGCCGTTTCAAAATAATTCTTCTGTTCTTCGTAAGACATATAGTAATAATACTAAATTAGGATGTGTTATCCAATTCAAAAGCCGGGGTGTTAAGTCCCGGCCTTCAAACATTTTCTTGTCATTCAAAAAGTTTCTTGAGCTTTAGAAAAGCCTCCTTGAATTCTTCAGGCGATTTCGCATGATTTACGTACTCAACCTGATTGTCCACAAGGTTCACCCAATATGGATAACCATAAATTTCAGCTCTGACTCCTTCTTTGAAATCATTGCTAAAATCCTTGATTCGCTCTTCGGAGTAATAATCACCAATTTGTTTAATTGGTGATTGGGCTAAATATTCTTTAGTACCGGAGAAACCTCCTTGTCTGAAAACCAGATCTAGTTCTGTGAAAGAATTCTGGAAATCATGTAGCCATTTCAGCTCTGGCCTTTTTACCATCGTGTTTGTAGCCATTTCTTTTGGATTTATTTCCATGAATATACTATATATGGCTACTAATAACAATTACTACTTACTGTGAAACTTTTTATGGATCTCTCGCAACTGTTTATCTGTAACGTGAGTATACACTTGTGTCGTAGCGATGTTGGCATGGCCTAACATCATTTGGACACTACGAATGTCAGCACCATTTGAAAGTAAGTCCGTTGCAAAAGAGTGACGCAAGACGTGTGGTGTGACCTTTCGTGATATGCCAGCCTTCAGTGCATAGTGTTTCACTATTCTTTCTATTGAGCGTGGTGTTAATCTACAATCGGAGTCTTTATTTTTTGATTGTGAAACTTGGACGAAAAGCGGTTCTTCCATATCAGCGCGTTTGTCTAAATATTTTTTGATTGCGCTCTTAGCACTTTCAGATAGAAACACTACGCGAATCTTTTCACCTTTTCCTCGAATAGAAAATTCATCTTTAGAAATATCTAGATCACGATTCAGTGAACAAAGTTCTGATAATCGAAGTCCGGTGGAGAAAAAAAGTTCTAGTATTGCATGGTCTCTTAGTGATTTTATACCTTCACCTTCTGTTGCTTTTATAAGACGGCTGAGTTCACTAATTGAAATGAGATCCAAATGTCTTGCACCAACTTTCGCAAGCTCTATACGATCAGGGGAGAGTGATGATACACCGCGCTTCATTAAATATTTAAGAAACCTTCGAAGCGCTATCAGGTGATAATTCTGAGTATTTTTCTTAAGCGTTGATTGAGTCTGACCTTTCACTTTTACACCGGGTGCACGATTTAGAGTAAGGCGAAATTCACGAACACTATCCTCAGTGATTGATTTAGGATCACCGCTTTTTATAAACGAAAAAAACCGGGTTAGATATCTATCGTAATTTCCAACCGTCTTGAGACTAGAACCACGTTCAATTTCCATGTATTCCAGAAATTCTCTTTTCAGTATTTCAAGTTTTCCTGCCATATATACAGTGTCGCACAATATTTTAGGTGAGACAAGAATTTTGACTTACAGGGTGTTTTCCTATTTAATCAGTGTAAGCAATATTGCAATTACTAAATTTTAAACGCTATGGTGAACGATCAAAAACACGCCATAAATTGGCGTTTGATTTGGAAAATTACAAAAATAATATTCTCTTTTATATTTATAGAAATATATGCAACATTCACCTATACAATATTTTTCCTATTATTTTGGTTTATAGTTTTTTTGGGTGTTCTTGTATTTTTTTTAATAAACGGAAACGTAAACTATAGTATATGGCTAGCAATTTTTGAGGAAACATACATATTATCCATACTATATGTAATACTCATGCCGTATAAATGGTTGGATTTTTTCAACAAACACATAAAAGAGAAGAAAAAAGACCCTCTAAGCTAAAACGTTGGGGGTCTTGCATTTTATGATTAAATATGTTATTATACAAAAACTAGCAGTAAAGTTATAAAGAAATGCTTACAACAAAGAAAAAGCAAACAGTAATAAAAAAGCACCAAAAACACGAGAAGGATACAGGATCTTCTGTCGTTCAAGTAGCTATGCTATCAACTCGAATAGATGAATTAGCAAGTCACTTGAAGAAACACAAGAAAGATAATCACTCTCGAAGAGGACTTATCAAAATGGTGGCTGATCGTAGGACACACTTGAAGTTTCTAGAAAGAAAGGACAAGGACGGATACGAAGCAGTAGTGAAAAAACTTAAATTAGACTAAACTAAATTGCTCGATCAAACGAGCAATTTAGTTTGATGATGAACATATTTTATAAAGGTCGTTCGTTCGTCATCATTTTTTAAAAAATAATTAAAATTTATATGTCAGCAATTAAACATAAAGAACAACGTGTCGCATTATTTATAGACACACAAAACCTATATCACAGTGCACGTAATCTATATCATGCACGTGTAAACTTCGCGAACATTTTGAAAGAAGCAGTTTCAGGACGTAAACTCGTAAGAGCTATA
>JAYRGZ010000028.1:0-11146 GCA_041907605.1 Minisyncoccota bacterium
ATTGAAGTTGGAGCATTTAAACCGCACGAATCTCCAACACCAGAACTTACAACAGGGGAGATAGGATATATCGTCACTGGTATCAAGAAACCTGGAATTGCGTCAGTTGGAGATACCATAACAACAGCCAAAAATGGAAATACTGAGCTACCCGGATATATGCAGCCTTCTCCTGTGGTATGGGCATCTGTTTATCCAGAAAGCCAGGATGATTTTCCAAATTTGAAAATGGCACTTAGTCGTTTGAAACTTTCTGACTCTGCTTTTTCATATGAAGAGGAGACTTCAGGTGCGCTGGGACGAGGATTTCGTTGCGGGTTCCTAGGAATGCTTCATCTAGAAATTATTACAGAGCGATTGAAGCGTGAATTCGGACTTGATCTTGTTATTACTACACCATCTATCACATACAATGTAGAATTACGCAATAATAAAAAAGTTACTGTCTATTCTCCGCATCTATTTCCAAATGACGGAGACATCTTGAAAGTTTACGAACCATGGGTAAAACTCACTATTATCACACCCTTGAAATATGTTGGAGTATTAATGCCATTTCTATATGACCATGAAGGGGAAGTCGGCGAAACAGAAAATTTTGGCGATAACCGCTCGTCTATCAAGGTAGTTATGCCACTTAGAGAAATGATGAGAGGATTTTTTGATGATTTGAAAAGTATCACTTCAGGATATGCCTCAATATCTTATGAATTAGCAGATGAGAGAGAGGCCGATGTCACAAGGTTAGATATTGTAATAGCGAATGAATTGGTACCAGCTTTCACAAGAGTGATATCAAAGAGAAAAGCCCAAAGTGAATCCGAAATTGCCACAGAAAAACTACAAGCCATATTCCCAAGACAGCAATTTGAGACGAAGGTGCAGGCAGTAGTCCAGGGTAGAATATTGTCTTCGCAAACAATAAAAGCTTTTAGAAAAGATGTGCTTATGCACGGTAGTAAAGTTGTAGGTGGTGGAGATGTGAGTCGTAAGAAAAAACTCCTGGAGAAACAAAAGAGAGGCAAGAAGAAGATGCGTGAGAACAGCAAAGTACACATCCCTCATGATGTGTTCCTGAAAATGATGCGACAGGGCAACGACGCTTAACGGAAGAGACTTGGTATGTAGAGCATAATCATGCTTACAATAACAAGTAGGCATACTACAGCCCAGATTCGCTGTATTTTCTTTTGGTGTTTTGGATTAAATAACATAACTGGTTTTTTATTTTATTATTACTATAATAGTGAGATTAGTGTAACAGAAATATGACCCAAAATCAAAGCAAAAACTCACTCAATAAAATCATATATTCCAAAGTCATGGTACTAATACTACTAATATTTTTGGCGTTACTTTCCTATAGCGTGTTCTCACTTTATAAGAAACGCAATGAAGCACTTACAAAGGCACATGCTGCACAGGCCGAATTAGACCGTGTGAAAGACAAGCAATCTCAGATAGATTCATCGCTAGACAAACTTTCTACGCCAGAGGGTATCGAAGATGCTATAAGAGACAAATTTCAAGTAGTGAAGGATGGAGAAGAATTAATTGTCGTCACAGATCCAAACCATAACGAGACAAGCGAAAAAGAGGAAGTGAAACAAACATTCTGGGATAAAATTAAAGAATTTTTTGGAGTTTAATTTAATATTGCGGGATTGGTTTAGTGGTAGAATGCGTCCTTCCCAAGGATGAGACAGGAGTCCGATTCTCCTATCCCGCACAGTAGGAGACGAAATGAGAAAAATCTAGACTGTTCATTTTCCTTTGAAAAGTATATAGTGAAGAAAAACGACAACTATGGGAATGCCAAAGGATTTAATATTACTAAGACATGGCCAGTCAGAAGGGAACCTTACAAGGAAAAACTTCGAGGAAACTGGTAGTGAACACTTTTTCTCAGATGAATTTCTGGGTCTTCATGAATCACAATACATGCTAACTGACCTTGGGATTGAGCAGGCAAAGCAAGCCGGTGAATGGTTACGCAATAACGGTTTTGAAAAATTTGACCGCTATTATGTATCAAACAATACCCGAGCTATGCAAACTGCAGCTCATCTTGATTTGCCAGATGCTTCCTGGTATCAGGATTTTAATCTCAGGGAAAGAGATGGTGGATTGTTCAATGTTATTCCACCAAGTAAAAGAGATTCTGATTACCCAGACCAACAGAGGTTTTACCACGAACAGCCATTTCTTTTTAGACCACCGCAAGGTGAATCTATAGCTGACGTAACCCAGAGAATTAACAAAGTACTGGATACACTTTCGAGAGAATGTGATGGCAAAATAGTAATTGCTACTTGTCACGGACACGTGATGAGAACATTTAGGATAATGCTCGAACGCATGCCACTGATTAAGGCAAATGAATATTTAATTGGTCAGGAACAATGGGCAAGAGTTCCTAACTGTTCAATAATTCATTACACGAGACAACTTCCCGAAACTACTGAAATGACAAAATACTTTAGTCATGTTCGGATAATCTGTCCCGCTGGCGGTGGCGACCTTGTAGGTCCATGGCAACCTATTGAGAGAAAGCGCTTCACTAATCAAGATCTTTTAAATGAAGCAGAAAAGTTCAGGGGTTTATGAGAAACCAAAATGCAAAGGATTCCAGAGTAATACTGGGATTTTTTGTTGCTCTCCTGCGTTTGTTTTTAAGGTGGATTAGCTTTATCTTCATGTGATAATATTGGAATATGTGTAGCTATACCGTTGTTTCTTATAAGTGCGGTAGTAACATTGTTTAGTAATCCGCACATGGTATTGACAGAGATGCTATAATTAGAGGGTAAGATATTAATTATTATTTAAAGTGAGTGAAATAGTATGAAAAAGGTCTCAATTTACACAACACCAACATGCCACTTCTGCCATATGGCGAAGGATTTTTTTACTGAAAAGGGTATTAAATACGAAGAATACAATGTCGCAAGTGATGCTGATAAAAGGGCTGAAATGATAGATATAACGGGCCAAATGGGCGTTCCTGTAATCCAGATAGATAATGACGTTATAATTGGCTTTAATAAGCCTAAAATTGCTGAGCTATTGGGGGTTTCATAGAAATATACTAGAATCAAAAGGGCACATAAGTGCCCTTTTGATTTGCCCTCGTAGTTCAATGGATAGAACAGTCCCGTCCTAAGGGATAGATGCACGTTCGATTCGTACCGAGGGCACAGAACGCTTTTACAACAAGCATATTTATGATATAGTGATGCCCATGGAACCTGAAATGAGGCAGAAGATTGATGATTTATTTGAACTTACGAAGGAAAACAACAAAATCCTTCGCAAGCTTCGCTCGTCACAAAAATGGGCATCAATCACAAGGCTGCTCTATTGGGCAGTAATAATTGGTATATCAGTTGGAGCATATTATTATTTACAACCATATCTTCAAAAAATTATGAATGCTTACTCACAAAGTATGTCTACTTTGGATAAGGTTCAAAACTTCGGGAATTCACTTCCAGATGTAAGTAATATAAATGGTATTCTTGATCAGTTTAAAAAATAATTTTAGACATGCTTGGATAGCTCAGTTGGTAGAGCATTCCCCTGAAGAGGGAAGGGTCCCCAGTTCGAACCTGGGTCCAAGCACATAATAAAAAATCCCCCATCGGGGATTTTTTATTACATTGATTTTACTCTTAGCATCGTCTGGCGAGATTTATCCAATTTAGGAAGTCTGATCATAAGTAGTCCGTGTTTCTCTATTGCTTCAGCACCTTCGGGATCGATTTCTTGGGGAAGTGAAATAGTACGTGAGAATGTACCCCAGTATAATTCCTTCGTAAAGAAATTTTCGTCGTTTATAGTTTTGTTTTCTTCACGCTTACCTCGTACTGTGACCATATCTCGTGAGATATTTATTTGTAGATCCTCTGGCCGTACGCCTGCAACCATTGTCTGAATTACAATGTCAGTCGGAGTTTGATATACATCTACAGATAGTTGTCCCTCCTCTGTGTCTTCCTCAATCCAGTTTGGAGTAGAGTTTTTAGATTCAGGTTTGATTGTTTTGGTAGGGAATTCAGGTTTCTTTACTATAGGAGTTTCTATTTCATCTTCCTCTTCATCCAATCTGACACTTCCAGTTAGTCTCTCAAAAAAAGAACGTTTCTTTGCCATAAAATTTAGTGAAAGATGTGTGGGCGTTCGTGTATTTCTACATCTTTGATATAGAGTACTTCGCTCATACGTCTTAGTTTTTCAAATACTAGGATACTAATAATAGTTACAACCCAGAGAAATGCGAACACTTCGAGAAAATTTTCTCCGTTATTCTCCATTATAAAAAAGTTAAAGGTACTATGCAAGGCAATAGCAAGTATAAGTCCTACAATTACAGAAGCGAATTTTATAAATTTGTTCTGGAAGAATGATAATCCAAGCATTAGTCCTACAAATCCTGTCGCTGTAGCGTGTAGAAGTGTAGAACCTAGGAATCTGAGGTTTCCAGTAAGTAGTGTGACTGTAGCATCAGAGACTCCTACAGGATGCACTAGGAAAAGTGCATTTTCAAGAGCAGCGAAACCAAGTGCTCCTGTAATTGCATAAATTGGTATATCCACTGGTTCGTCAGCATATGATGAGCGAAGTGCAATTACAAATACTGCCATGAATTTAAGCACCTCCTCCGCTGCTGCCCAGAGTACAATCAGTAGATTATTGTCTGTGAAATTATTGTAAAAAAATTTCTGTATAGGAAGTACTAGTATTACAGCAAGCATTCCACCAATGAAGGTGAGCGCTAGAAGTCCAGCTGGTTCTGGTTTCTCACGGTCCTCACGAAGCCAAAACATAAGCCAGAGTATGGCAGGAATAAATCCACCCAAGAGTGATAGCGCAAGCGTTATTGGATCACCATTGAATGAAAAATTGTTCATTTATATTTTATTTAGCCGAGACTTCCGGCCACTTACTTACCATTAATAAGTCGCTATCCTTATATGGTAACATACTCCAGATTTCTTCGGTCACGAATGGCATGAAAGGGTGGAGGAGTTTTATCAGACATCGGTGAATATAAAATAGAGTATAAGATTTTGATTTTTTATCAGTCTCACTACCAGATGCAAATATAGTTTTACTCTCTTCAATTATTACATCAGCGAATCTGTGCCATGCGTATTGGTATAGTTTTTCACTAGCTAAATGGAATCTAAAATTATCTAAATCATCGGTTACGTCCTTTGTTATTAAATCAAATTCCTCAATGATCTTTAGATCTAAATCTTTGATTTCAGGTTTAGTGCTATCCGTATAAGTATTAGAAAGAATGAAACGAGTTATGTTCCATAGTTTGTTACAAAAATTTTTGTAGCCTTTGATTTTGTCTTCTGAAATTTTACTATCAGTTCCAGGTGCTGTGCCAACCACAAGAGCCATACGACCAGCATCAGATCCAAATTTATCTGCGATATCAAGTGGATCGATACCGTTGCCAAGTGATTTACTCATTTTTCTTCCTTGCCCATCTCTCACCGTGCCGTGCAAATATATTGAGTTAAAGGGAATAATATCTAGTGCATATCCTGCCATCATGATCATTCTTGCTACCCAGAAGAAAAGTATTTCATATCCAGTCTCTAAAACATCTGTAGGGTGAAATACTTCTAGATCTTTCGTTTCCTCAGGCCAACCAAGCGTAGAAAAAGTCCAAAGTGCAGAGGAGAACCATGTATCAAGCGTATCTTCATCTTGTGTCCAATCATCATCCTCGGGTTTCTCAAATCCACAGAAAATTTCTTTACCCTTATACCAAACAGGTACACGATGTCCGTACCATATCTGGCGAGAAATACACCAGTCACGCAAATTGTCTATCCAGTGAAAATAGGTTTTATCAAAATATTCTGGAATAATTTTAATCTTTTCATTTTCAATCGGTTCGCGCATTATATCTTTCAGTGTTTTTCCACGTCCTGGAACTTCTTTATTAACTGAAATAAACCACTGTAATTTTGGGAGTGGTTCAATTATCCCACCGGTTCTCTCTGCTGTACCAACATTTTGATCTATATCTTCTTCTTTTTCTAATAATCCGTTATTTCTTAAATGCTCCACAATTGTGTCTCGTGCCAGAGTAGTTTTTTTACCAAGAATATCAATTTTATCAGAATGAACTGTCATTTGTGCTCTTTCATTTATAACGGAAACTAAATCCAATCCGTGTTTCAATTTCAAATCATAATCTGACATTGAGTGTGCTGGTGTTACACCCAATGCTCCTGTTCCAAATTCTGGATCAACAGATTCATCACCTATTATTTTTATCTTAGGAATATCAAATCCACAAAATTCTACATCAAAAAATTCTTTACCAATAAATTCTTTATATTTTCCATTTGGATGTACAGCAATAGCGGTATCACCGAACTTAGTTTCTGGCCGAGAAGTTGCAATAGAAATAGGGAAGTCCTTATTATATTTAAATGTGTAGAGTTTTGCTTTTCTACTTTCGTGTACAATCTCATCATCTGAAATCGTCGTTTGACCTTTCGGATCCCAGTTTACAACTCGCCAATCACGGTAAATTAAGCCATCCTCATACATCTTCTTAAACATTGTGTAGACTGCTTTTGTGCGTTTATCGTCTAGTGTAAATGCTTCACGTGACCAGTCACAAGAAGATCCCATGACTCGAATTTGTGA
This sequence comes from Minisyncoccota bacterium, assembly GCA_041907605.1. Classification (GTDB taxonomy): domain Bacteria; phylum Patescibacteriota; class Minisyncoccia; order Phycocordibacterales; family UBA9973; genus JAYRGZ01. Next base: position 6,679 of record JAYRGZ010000028.1, read on the forward strand.
GGCAATAGTGTCGTGACTTTCTTTTGCAAATTGTCTAACTCTTTTTAGAAGTTCTTCGCGACCTAAATCATGACGAGATAGTCCTTCTTTTTTCAGAATTTCCTTTTCTACTTTTGACTGTGTTGCAATTGCTGCATGATCTGTACCAGGAATCCAAAGGGTTTTAAATCCCTTCATGCGTTTGTAGCGGATCATAATGTCCTCAAGGGTTAGCATCATAGCGTGACCCATATGAAGTACTCCAGTCACGTTTGGTGGAGGCATAACTATTGTGAAAGATTTTGCATCATTTCGAGTAATACCTTTCTCAATACATACATCAGGATTAAAAAAACCACTTTCTTCCCAAAGTTTATATAGACGTTGCTCGGTTTCTTTTGGATTGTATGGTTGTAATAGTTTTTCCGGAATTTCCATATTGGCTTACTATATCACGGTTTTTTACAAATTCATATTTCCACTGGCCTTGAAAGACTTCGTATCTATCCCTCTAGGTTTTCCAAAATATCCAGCAATGGCGATCATAAGAGCATTGTCAGTTGTTAGAGCCCTATCAGGGAAAAACAGTTGAATCTTATTTGCTCTCGCACTCTTTTCAAGTTCAGACTTTAGATGTTTATTTGCTGCTACACCACCCCCGACAATTATTGACTTTACTTTGTATTTTTTCACAGCATTCAGGGTTTTTTTGCATAACACTTCTACGACTGCATTTTCAAATTCCATACAGATATTGTTCTTTTCTATTTCCGTAATGTTTTTCATTCCACGAGTTAGATAAAGCACTGCAGTTTTAAGTCCAGAAAATGAAAAATTCAAATTTGGTGTATGAATCATTGGACGTGGAAGAGAGAAATTATGTTTGTGTCTATCAATACGTGCCTTTTGTGCGCGTTTTGAAATCTCAGGCCCGCCTGGGTAGGGAAGTCCTAGCATTCTAGCCACTTTATCAAAAGCTTCTCCTGCCGCGTCATCTACTGTTTCGCCAATTAATTTATAAGATCCAATTTTATTTACTAAAACTAGCTCAGTATGACCACCGGAGACAAGTAGTGAAAGCGCAGGGAAAATCTTCTTGTCTATACCAAAAGTTTTTTCACCTTTTGTTATTACCGAGAGAATATGACCCTCCATGTGATTTACTGGCACAAGTGGGATGTCCCATGCAAGAGACAGTGCTCGGGCTGTGCTAATTCCTACCCAAAGTGCAGGTTCTAATCCTGGACCCACGGTGACTGCAATTTTTGTGATATTAGGTTTTTTGTATTTAGATACGAATTCGAAAAACGAATCAAAGAGCCCATTTTCTCTTTCAAGAATTTTCCTTATCTTTTCTATTTTTGATTTTGAGAAAGCAACTTTTTCTTTCTGTAGCAATTTATTTTTTTGAAGTGTTTTTTCTAGTATCGGAATTATATTTTTGGCATGTTCGCGTTTGGCCATCATCGGGAATACTCCACCGAATTCTTTATGGATATCGATTTGAGATAGGACATCGTTGGCGCGTATTGTAAAACGCGGTTTTGTGCCACTTGTGTATTCTAGTAACGATATTGCCGTCTCATCGCAGGATGTTTCGATTCCTAAAATCAGCATATTATATACCTCTTAGTACTTCAATTTTTGCCCCAAGTTTGTTTAATCTTGTAGCAATATCCGCATACCCGCGGGTCATAGAATAGACATTACGAAGTACTGACACCCCATCTGCTCCAAGCATTGCTAGAAATATCGCAGCAGTAGGACGTAGTGCTGGAGGGGAGATTATTTGTGCACCCTTGAGTTCAGCGGGACCATCTACTAGTGCTCTGTGTGGGTCGATAAGTCTGACACTTGCGCCAAGCTTGTTTATCTCTGTGAAATAAATAGCACGGTTTTCCCATGTCCAATCATGTATGAGTGTAGTACCAGTCGCTTTTGTCGCAATTGGCACAAAAAAAGGAAGATTATCGTTTTGTAATCCTGGAAATGGCTGAGTATGGAGTTTATCGTGTGGGGCAATTAATTTGGACGGGTAAACAGTAATATCAGCAAGTTCGGTCTTTTTGTTGTCTGAGAAATATTTTTTGCTAATTTTGAATTTAAGTCCCATATGTAGAAGTTTCTCCATTTCAAGTTCAATGAAATTTATAGGGCAGTGAGTTACAGTGATTTGTGAATCAGTCATAATTCCTGCGGTAATGAAAAACATAGATTCAATCGGATCTTCGCTGTTATAGTGATCTACTGATACGTCTATGTCTTTTTTACCGTGTACTACAAGTGTTGTAGAACCAATTCCTTCAATTTTGATTCCCATTTTCTCAATTAAGAAACAAACATCTTGCACTTGGTAGTTTGGTGGCGCAAATTTTATTGTAGTTATGCCTTCAATTCTAGAAGCTGCAATTATGGCATTTATCGCACCCGTGTCACTTGATTCATAAAGCGGAATTTCCGCAGAGTGCAATTTTGTATATGAAATGTTGTATCCATGTTCGAGAGTTTTAATTGATACACCAAGTTTCTCTAGACTGTATTTATGCGCAGCAATTGTACGCTCACCCATTTTACATCCTCCTGAGTGAGGAAATGAAAATGAATTACTATAGTGAATGAGTGCACCAACAAAAGTAAATGATCTAGTTTTTTTAATAGCTTCGTTGTCAGCGGTTTTAAAATTCAGAACTTTTGGCGGATGAATCTCGATTGTATCGTTTCCAAGCCATTTCACAGAGACTCCGTATCCTTCGAGAATTTCAATATAGCGATACACTTCTTCAATCTTTGGAATTCCGTGGAGTATAGTTTTGCCTCGGTTTACAAGGGAAGCAGCGATCATGTTGATAGCGCCATTTTTGGAATAATTTGTGCGGATACTACCTTTTAGCCTTCTTTTTCCAGTAATACGGAAATCGATTGATTCACTCAAGCCTACAAGTTTACGTTCAAGTACCTCACTAATTTTAGCTAGATTTTCTAGTGTAAGGTTCTGTCCACCTGACTCGATACGGGCTACTGCGCTCTGGGAAGTATTGAGTGCTTTTGCAAATGCTCCCTGGGTGAGACCTTTTTCTTCCCTTAGGTGTTTTATGAGGTACCCAATTTTTTCTTGCTCTGATTGCTTTTTTGTCATGGTGACAAGTATATATCACATATGATATGATTGCAAGATGAAAATAGAGGAGCATATACCACTTAAGGAGTATACAACCTTCAAGCTTGATGCTAGAGCTCGGTATTTTTCTGCGGCTGAAAATATTGATGATTTACGTGAAGCACTCCGATTTGCAAAAAGCAAAAACATATCGGTGTTTATTTTAGGCGGTGGATCCAATATTTTGCTTGACGATAGTGCCGAAATTGACATGCTATTTATAAAAATTGAAATTTCCGGATTTGAAAGATTAAATGAAAATGAAAATTTTGTAGATATTAAAATTGGAAGCGGAGAAAACTGGGATTTTGTGGTAGAGAGAGCAGTAGACATGAATTTATCGGGAATTGAAGCGATGTCTGCAATTCCAGGCACTATAGGAGCTACACCAATACAAAATGTGGGAGCGTATGGACAAGAGATCAAAGATACACTTATCGATGTGACACTTTACGATATAGAAAGTGGTGAGATAAAGATACTCACAAACGAAGAATGCGAGTTTAGCTATAGAGATAGTATTTTCAAACATAGAGCAAAGGACAAATATGTGATTTTGTATGTAACACTAAGACTTAGCAAAAGCGCACCTAAAATGCCAGATTATCCGGGTGTCAAAAAATATTTTGATAATCTAGGAATTACAAATCCAAATATAAAAGAAATTCGAGATGCGATAATTGCAATCAGGGGCATAAAACTTCCTGATCCGAAGGTCATAGCATCAGTGGGATCATTTTTCAAAAATCCAATTATTCGAGCGTCACTTCTACGTGAAATTAGAAATTCATATCCGTCTATTCCTTCTTTTGAAATGGGAGGTGGAATGCACAAGGTTCCGGCAGGATGGTTAATTGATACCCTCGGATGGAAGGGAAAAGATTTCGGCAATTTAAAACTTTATGAACAAAATGCACTTGTGATAGTAAATAAAGGTAGTGCCACATTCTCAGAGCTTCAATCTGTAGTGTATGAAATAAAAAAAGCTGTTTTTGGACAGTTTGGAATTGAGCTAGAACAAGAGCCTATTGAGATTAGTTGAAAAAGTAGCATGTATTATGTATTCTTCTTTTGTAAGTAATATGCGCGGTTAGTTGTTTTGGTAGGAAAAGTCATATATGCGCGGTTAGCTCAGTTGGTAGAGCGTTCCCTTGACGTGGGAAAGGCCAGGGGTTCGAATCCCTTACCGCGCACCAGAATAGTTTTAGATTTATTAATTTAGTACAATGAAATTATGAAAAACATGGAGGGTCCAAGTAATGATGGTAAAGAGTCCAGGAGAGGTTTTTTGAAAAAACTGGGTATTTTAGGTGCGGGACTTGTACTTGCACC
>JAYRGZ010000029.1:0-3380 GCA_041907605.1 Minisyncoccota bacterium
AAAGGTGAAGGTGTCGCAGTTAAGAAACGTGATGACACTCACAAAATGGCAGAAGCCAACAAAGCATTCGCACACTTCGCTTGGTAAAAATAAAATCCGTTTTTACGGATTTTATTTTTACCCTGAGAGAGCGAAGCGATTCGAATGGGTAATTTAGTTAAATTTACTTACAACAAAAAATTCCCTCTGCGGGAATTTTTGTTTTGTTTGACTAACATAATATATAGGTGTAAGGTGAAGAAAAACAAAACTAGTGATGAACACATTTTTAAATTTAAGAAAAGTGATGCATTATTATGCAAATACTTCACAACAAAAGATAAATGAGGGCGATAGATACAGACTTGATCGTAGGTATACAAGACAATATTTCGAGATACATCCCAAATGGTATGAAAAAATATACTCAACAATATCAAAGCAAATAGGTAGAAAAGTTCATATAGATATTTGCGGAAGAACAAATGCTTCTAACATGGGTTTTGATGCCTCATATTGTTTTGCGTTAAAGACATCTGACTTTATCAAAAAGATTTCTTCCGCAAATCATTTTTACTTTGATGGCGACATTTTTGACCCAGTTGTATTTAATATGTTCATTTCCTTTATCAAGGATCACAAACTAAATCCAAGTTTGGTGACTTTCGAACCAGTTGCTGGGTTACAAGAATATGGTCCATGTACGGAAATTGATAGAAATGTATCTAGATATAGAGAGATTGTATATGGTTATTTGCAAAAAAGATTGATACAAGTAATTACAATCTTAAAGCCCGGAGGATATATTTATTTAGAAAGACCATTTCAATCAGATCCTATACTCATTGCTGATTTTTTTAGAGGTGTGCCTCGAAATAAAATGGACATTTCTATGGAAATGAAAAAAATTGCTCGCAGACATAAATGCAAGATTGAAGTAAGTAATGATATCCACGGTCCTCATTTTTTAATTCATAAACCTTTTTAAAGACCTGAAATAATTTCAGGTCTTTAAATTTGCAAAAACCGACTATTTATCGTATAGTCTAACTACTAAAGACCTCTGCGTCTTTTTATTTTTAATTAATTTAAGCTTTATATGGAAAGAGATTATCCACTAGAAAAAGTAAGAAATTTTGGAATCATTGCCCACATTGATGCGGGTAAGACAACAACAACAGAACGTGTGCTTTACTACACAGGTGTATCACACAAGATTGGTGAGGTGCATGATGGTGAGACAACTACAGACTGGATGGAACAAGAACGCGAGCGTGGTATCACTATTACTTCTGCTGCTGTTACATGCTTCTGGACACCGACGTACGCCCTAACAGATAAAAATAAAAAGCATCGTTTCAATATCATCGATACTCCTGGACACATCGATTTCACAGTGGAAGTGAAACGTTCTCTTCGCGTGCTCGATGGTGCTGTCGTAGTATTTGACGGTGTTGCCGGCGTAGAACCACAATCAGAAACTAACTGGCGTTACGCTGATGAGGCGAACGTTCCTCGTATTTGTTTTATAAACAAACTTGATCGTACTGGTGCTTCATTTGAACATTCATATGCGACAATTCTAGATCGTCTTTCTAAGAAAGCTGTGAGAATGCAAATTCCAATAGGACTAGAAGAAAAGCATGAAGGTGTTGTAGATCTGCTTCGAATGAAAGCGTATTACTTCGAAGGTGATATGGGAAACAAGGTTGTTGAAAAGGAAATTCCTGAAGAATTGAAAAAAGATGCAGAGAAATACCACGCAGAACTTATAGAAGCAATTGTCTCAAATGACGACGTAGCGATGACAGAGTATTTGGATGGTAAGACACCAGATATGGAAACACTTAAGAAAATTCTACGTAAAGCAGTTATTGCTAACGCAATTTTCCCAGTGTTTGCCGGAAGTGCACTTAAGAACAAAGGTGTACAACTCGTACTCGATGCTGTGGTAGATTATCTTCCAGCTCCAACTGACATTCCTCCAATTCCAGGTATAAACCCTGACAATGATGAACCAATGGTACGCAATGCATCAGACGCAGAACCCTTTGCAGCTTTGGCTTTTAAAGTTGCTACTGATCCGTTCGTCGGACAGCTCATATTCTTCCGAGTTTATTCTGGAACTTTGACTGCAGGAAGTTATGTTTATAATCCTCGCACCAGAAACAAAGAGCGTATCGGTCGCATTCTTCGTATGCATGCAAACGATCGAGAAGAAGTGAAAAAAGTTTTTGCTGGTGAAATTGCCGCCGCTGTAGGACTCAAAGATACAATTACATCTGACACTATTTGTGACGAAGAAAATCCAATTGAGCTTTATCGTATCGTATTCCCTGAACCTGTTATCTCTCTTCGTATAGAACCAAAGACAAAAGCAGACCAGGAGAAAATGGGTATGGCACTTAATCGTCTTGCCCAAGAAGATCCAACATTCCGTGTATCAACTGATCAGGAAACTGGTGAGACTATTATTTCAGGAATGGGAGAATTGCACCTCGAAATTATTGTGGATCGTTTAAAACGTGAATTTGCAGTGGAAGCTAACGTTGGTAAACCACAAGTTGCATATCGTGAGACTATTCAAGGCACAGCAGAAGTAGAAGGTAAATACATCAAGCAATCAGGTGGACGTGGTAACTATGGTCACGTGAAGATCAAGATCAAGCCAATGGATATGTCTCTCACAAAAGAACAAATTGAAGACTTACCAAAGAATACAAAACGTGAGCCACACTTTGAATTTATAAACTCAATCAAAGGAGGTACTATTCCACAAGAATATATTCCAGCCTGTGAAAAAGGATTCAAAGAAGGACTAGAACGTGGAGTCCTCGCAGGATTTAAGATGGTAGATGTATCAGTTGATCTATGGGACGGAAGTTATCACGAAGTGGACTCAAATGAAATGGCTTTCAAAATCGCAGCTTCAATGGCAATCCAAGACGCAGCTAAACTTGCTCGTCCGGTAATACTAGAACCAATGATGAAAGTAGAAGTTGTTACTCCTGATAAATTCATGGGAGATGTCACCGGATCACTTTCTGCAAAACGTGGACTTATTGAAGGCATGGAGGCACGTGGTATGAACCAAGCAGTTCGTGCTGTTGTACCACTATCCGAAATGTTTGGATACATGACTACACTTCGTTCTATGACAGAAGGAAGAGCTGGATTTACCATGGAATTCCTACGTTACGATGTTGTCCCACAAAACGTTGCAGATACTATAATCGCATCAAGAAAATAGATTTTAAGAATTTTAGAGAAAGCCCTCGTGAAGAGGGTTTTCTTGTTGTAGTTAAATAACAAAATAATCTTTCCCCATTTGACAAATATAGACAATTTGTTAAGATGATTGAACTCGCAGTGTGCGGTTTTTTATTTGCACATTCGCATTA
>JAYRGZ010000030.1:0-5394 GCA_041907605.1 Minisyncoccota bacterium
GTAGAAGACACTTCTGGAAAATTGAAAGTGATCTGGTTCAACCAAGCCTACATGGCCAAAATGGTTCACTCTGGTGACATGGTAGAACTCACGGGAAAAGTTTCAGGTGGTAAAAACGGATTATATATTTCAAACCCTGAATTAAAAGAGAAAAATTCACTTCCAATTGATACTCATAATTCATTATTCGAAGGTGAAAATGGTGAGATCAATACTTTCGGCTTCCCTGTTTATCACGAGACACGCGGTATAACATCACGTTGGATTTATCATACGATCCAGAAGATCATGCGTAGCGGCATGTTAGAGGGTTTGGAAGACTATCTTCCAGAAGAAATTACTTCTAAATATAATCTACCTAAACTCAAAACTGCTCTCATCTGGATTCATAGTCCCAAAACTGAGAACAATGCTACTTCGGCCAGAAAACGTTTCGCATTTGAGGAAGTTTTTTTCATTCAACTTGCTAGAAATGAAGAGAGACTAGAGTACGAAAAGAATAAATCATATCCCGTACTCTCAGATAAACCACTTATTGATGAATTTATTTCTAGATTTCCTTTCACTTCTACAAAATCACAGTTAAATGCAATTGAGCAGATAGTAGATGACATGAAGAAACCAAATCCCATGGCTAGACTCCTAGAAGGAGACGTGGGATCAGGTAAAACCGCTGTCGCAGCAACTGCTTCATACGCAGTTATAAAAAATCGTCCATCTGGACAAAATTTTGGAACACTCCAAGTAGCCTATATGGCTCCGACTGAAATCTTAGCAACACAACATTTCGAGAACTTTATAAAATATTTTAAACACACCGGAATTCAAATCGGACTTATTACAGGTAGTGGCTGTAGGAAGTTCCCTTCAAAAGTTGCTTCGCAGACAGAAAATTGGACCAACATTTCTAGAAACCAATTATGTAAATGGATTGAAAACGGTGAGATACCTATTGTTATAGGTACTCACGCTCTCATACAAAAGAGTATTAAATTTAAACACCTAGCCCTCACCGTGATAGACGAACAACATCGTTTCGGTGCACTTCAACGTGCGAAACTAGCGAAGAAAGAAGGTTTCGCTCCACATTTCCTATCTATGACGGCAACCCCAATACCTCGAACTCTAGCTCTTACAATCTATGGAGACTTAGATCTCACACTATTAGACGAAATGCCAGCAGGTAGAAAACAGATTGATACAAAAATTGTTGTACCCGATAAAAGAGACAGCGCATACGAAGATATTCGTAAAGAAATGAAAAATGGCAGACAGTTATATATAATTTGTCCTCGAATCAATGAGCCAGACCCCGACAAAGAGTTAGCACTCCAGACAAAATCAGTATCAGCAGAAGCTAAAAGAATACAGGATAAAATATTCCCGGAATACAAAGTTGGAATCTTACATTCCAAAATGACAAAAATTAAAAAAGAAGAAGTGATGCAAGATTTCAGTGACAATAAAATCCAAATCCTTGTCGCTACATCTGTCGTAGAAGTCGGAGTGAACGTTCCTAACGCTACAATTATTATCATTGAAGGAGCAGAACGTTTCGGACTTGCTCAGCTTCACCAACTCCGTGGTCGTGTCATACGTAGCACACATCAAGCGTATTGTTACTTATTTGCTGAAGCCAAATCTGAAAAAACTCGTGATAGATTGAAGGCACTTGTGACAGCTAAAAACGGTTTTGAACTATCAGAGCTTGATCTAGCACTGCGCGGTGCTGGGGAGCTCTCTGGTATAAAACAATGGGGTATTACAGATCTCGGGATGGAGGCGATCAAAAACATAAAGATGGTAGAAGCTGCGCGAACAGAAGCGAGAAACATCATTAACGAAACAAGCAAAATAACTCCGACATTGAAGAGCGCGCTAGAAGATCGAAAAATCAAACTATTGCATTTCGAATAAATTAATTTTTATCGTAACGTTGGCGTTTAGCGTGAACTCTTAAATCCACATGTTCATCTGTCTCGTCCACTATCTCCCCCACAAGTTGCTCGAGCACATCTTCTAGTGTTACAAGTCCGCTAGTTCCACCAAAATCATCTTGCACTATTGCCATATGCGCACGTTCACGCTGGAAAAAAGTTAGCAAATCATCTACTTTTCTCTTCTCGTTTACAAAAAGTGCTGGAGCCATTACTTCTTTGACCAATCGATCTTTTTTATCTTGCGACAAACAAGTAAGAAGTTCCTGACTTGTACAAATACCTATAATTTCATCGGGTGAATCACCAAACACAGGGTATCTTGAGTATGGTTTGTTATATAAAATGTGTTCAATACTGCCAACTCTTGATGCGCCTTCTATGCCTTCCATGACAGTACGTGGTGTCATAATATCTTTGGCAGATAAATCGTTTAGTGTGAATACGCGTTGGATTATTTCATGTTCATCTTTCTCTATTGAGCCCTCCGCCTCACCCATTTGAGAGAGAACGGTCAGTTCTTCTTCGGATATGACACGATTATGTTTCATAAATCCTCTTGTAATAAATTCAACAGTATAAATAAGAGGCATGAAAATTCTTGTAACAAAAAGCACTGGGGCCGCAAAGGTTAGTGACATCTTTTCTGAATAGTTTTCTCCGATCATTTTAGGAATTATTTCTCCAAAGATTATTATGGTCCCAGTAAGTACCGCAGAAATTGTACCAAGTAGCGCATCGCCATATAATTCTGTGACCATGTGACCAACATAAATACTTCCTATTATATTTGTTGCGTTGTTTAAAATTACAAGTGTAGTTATCGGACGATTCACCCTCTCTTTTACCTTAAGAAGTGCTTTACTACCTAATTTTCCTTTTTCATGTAAAACCTTTGCCCGGCCAAGCGACATAGTAAAAAACGCAGCCTCAAGAGAAGCAAAAAGTGCCGCACCTAGTACGACGAGAATTATTGTTGTTATGAGTTGGGTCATAAATTCTTTCTAAATTTCAGAGGTATATGAATTATTCCAAATTGTCGTCACGAATAATTTCTCGCCGTCGCTCCAAATTTTCGCGACCCCGGCTCGTGGTTTTGGTTGGTATCAAAACATCACTGCGCCTTGGACAATGTATAAAAACAGAAAGCAGTTTCAGTTTTTATACCTAGTCCACCCTCATGGATTCGAACCATGGACCCCAGAGGTATAAGCTCTGTGCTCTAACCAACTGAGCTAAGGGTGGAAGTGATATTGATATTAGCATATTAAATCTAGTGTTTCAATTTCAGAATGCAAAAAATCGCCTCAGTTTCCTGAAGCGATTTTCCGTTTGTGGATCATTCAATTTAATGCTGAACTACCACTTTTTGTTTTAAAATTAGGTAAATGCCATTTGGCAAATCACCCACATAAATTTTTTCACTGGGTAAAACAGTTTTTACGGATCTTCCAAATAAATCAGTCAGAACCGTTTCCTCTGTCAAACCTTCCACTGTAACCCAATCCGTTGCTGGACTTGGATAAACAGAAAACTGCTCATCGGTTAAAATAGTAACCTTCTCTCCATTAGAAGGCAGAAATTGAAATCTACCATATGAAGTTTGGTCACCACTCTTTTCCAAATACCAGGCTGAGAAATAGATCCAAACCCCTTTTGATTCACCATCAATGAATGCTGTACCTGGAGGACAATAATTTGTGCCAACAAATGGGTCAATAACTTCTCCATTGCTAGTTTGGTACAAGAACAATCCTGTTGTTGTAGTAAGCCCTTCACCACGTTGACTAATTTTACTAACAGTAAAATGAGTCTCAACCGGGTTTTTAATTTTCTCTTGCTTAAACTCACCATCAGAATAAGTTGCTCCGTAGCAAACAACAAACCCGTTTTGAAATTCTAATCGCATAGGTGCGCTTAGTGTGAGTAAATCCGTCCATTCTGCATCACCAATTTTTGCTGAAGAAAGCCTGAAATCAGTTGATCCAGTATAGGGTTGCCAGAGCGAAGCATAGTACGTCTGACTTTTTGGGTCATAACATATTCCCGATGCAGCAAAATCAGAACTTGAAAATTCAGGCAAACCATTTACCGCTGTCCATGTATCCATATCTGTAATACGAATATGATCAGCAATATCTTCACCTTGAACTGAAGTAATCAGCAAACTTCCTGACTGCTGCGAGCATTCAAGTGGTGCATCATTGTTCGGTACGGGTAAAAACACACCGTATTTATTCATCATGCAGGTATTTTCAATGGATAGTCCTCCAACATGAGAAAATCCACCAGTAATCAGAAGCACTGAATTCTTTTTTGCTTGTTCTAGCAACTGAATCGGTCCATCTGTTCCAAATGGGTTTGCGGTCCATACTTCAGTGTTCGGATCATACTTGTAGGAATAAACACCTGATGGCCATCCTGCACCTGCGGCATAATAATCACCGTTGAAGTACACGAATGCATTTACCGACGTTAGTGACTGCTCAGGTGGGTTTTTGAATACCACCAATGATTCATCACTGGCCAATTTACCATAACGGAATTGGTCATACTGATCAATCATCAACAATGCATTCTCCCCCGTGGGATCCTGCCGGTAAACTGTTAGGGTGTCACCCCCAACAATGTAAATTTTTTTCTTAACGGTTGTCTGTGCAACCGCATTGAAACAAAAAACCATCATGAGGATGGCAATGAAAACTTTTTTCATGAGTTGAAAAATTTATGTGAAAATTAAAGTACTGTCTCCAAATCGGACATTGGTGCTACAATAACATACTATTTATAGACTGTCAAATATACATAAAATCCGCTTTGGTGCGGATTTTATGTTGAATATTTTATTACGCAGTAGCTTCCTTTTTCTTCGGTAATATCCCGTGTGCAATTATTATATCTTCGTATTCCTTTTGCTCCAGTGTCTCTACTTCAATAAGTTTCTTGGCTATCGCATCTAGTGCTTTTCGATGTTCTTTTATAACCTCACGTGCTTTTTTAAATCCATCATTCATAATCTTTGCGACTTCACTATCAATCTTTGTACTCATAGTCTCAGAATATTCCTTGTCTTCTACTCCTCGGCCAAACATAGTTCGTCCACCATCTGATTCCAGTGCTATAGGTCCAATCTCATCACTCATCCCCCATCTTGTGACCATTGCCCGAGCAAGCGCTGTTGATACTTGTAGGTCATTAGATGGTCCGGTTGTTATATCACCGAAGATTGTTTCCTCGGCCACATATCCGCCGAGAGACATCGCTATATCATCTAGAAATTCTTTTTTGCTTTGAAGTTTACGATCCTCAAGTGGTAGTTTAAGGGTGTAACCTCCTGCACGTCCACGTGCAACAATAGAAACTTTGTGAACTGGATCAGCATTTGGTAGTACAGATGCCACAATTGCATGTCCGGCTTCGTGGTATGCGGTAATTTCTTTTTCTTTTTTTGATAGTA
>JAYRGZ010000031.1:0-5222 GCA_041907605.1 Minisyncoccota bacterium
TTCGTGCAGGATTCTTTGGAGATAAAAATTTTATGAAAAGTACGACATGAAATTTTCTATTTCATTAATTTATTCACAAACAAGCACCTCCATCGCGGGGTGTTTCTTTTTTTGTGGGAAACATTTTATATGCTAAAGTGCCTAAATGATTAGGAGATTCGCGTTTTTCCTACTTCCGGTATTAGGTATTGTGGCCATAGGCTCATACGCAATATTTGAAGTACTGACAAAATTAAACATTGTTTCAACTGGTACCCCTACGCAAATAGTTGGGGCAGTTTTTGTAGTTATGCCAATTATATTGATAATCACGATGTTTCTTGGGTTTTCGCATAACAACAAAATTATCACTTTTTTATATATTCCTTCAGCACTATGGCTCGGTATACTTCTCTACCTTTTGATATACTCTGCGATTATTTCACTTTTTAATATTTTATTTTTATCTATAGGTATTGAAAAATATCTACCAATACTCTCATACGTATTGCTAATAGGGATAGCGATCTTAATGACTTATGGAATTATAAACGCTAGTAATCCGAGAATTAAAAAATTCACTATCAAATCTGATGCTCTGCGCAGTCTTTGGTCAAACAAAAAAATTATTTTATTCTCAGACGCACATTTAGGAGTTGTTAGGGGCACTAAATTTATGACTAAAATCGTAAAACTAATCAATAAACAAAATCCGGATATTGTATTTATTGCTGGGGATATAATTGATGGTCCGGTATTTGATTATAAAGCAGGATTAGCTTCTCTAAAAAATCTTGTACCAAAACTAGGTATATACTACACGCCAGGCAATCATGAGGAATACAACAGCCAACCAGAAAAATTCTACCCAATTATAAAATCACTAACAAATACTCTAATTGATCAAAAGATTGTGGTAAACGGCACGCAAATTATTGGACTAGATTATAAGACTGAAACAAATAAGGAAACTAGAGATCGATTATATAAATCGGGTTATGATAAAAATTTGCCAAGTATTACCCTGCTACATGATCCGAAGCATACAAAAGTATTGGTGGAAGAAAATGTTTCTCTTGTACTATCTGGTCACACACACTCTGGACAATTTTTCCCAATTAATTTAATAGTGAAATCAATATATGGGAAACTCGCCTACGGAGTAAATAATTTTGGTAACTGTAATTCTATAACTACATGCGGTGTAGGTACAGCTATGACACCAATACGCATTGGTACAAGTCCTGAGATCGTTGTTATAGAAATAATCTAATTAGATTTTAGACCACCTCGCAAATATCCCAGATGGAAGTAGCCTTCCAGTTTTGTTTTCTTCTATGGCAAGCTCCCCTATTTCAATTGTACCTTTGTACTTACTCATCATATCCCTAAGATTATTTTGATACGCTATAGGTGAAAATCCAGAGGCATAGCCATTTATCAGGAAAAATATTGGGTCTTTGCTTAGAACTTTCTTAGATAATTCCATAAGTTCAGTGAAATTCTCTTCTATTTTCCAAACCTCCCCTTTTGGTCCATGACCAAAAGCTGGTGGATCCATTATTATCCCATCGTAATAATTTCCTCTTTTTACCTCACGTTTTAGAAATGCTAGTGCATCATCTAATATCCAGCGTATTGGTTTGTCAGAGAGTCCTGACTGTATCTGATTGCGTCTAGCCCATGCTATAGATAGCTTACTACCATCTAGATGCACCACTTCTGCACCTGCCTTGGCGCATATAAGTGTGGCTCCACCGGTGTACCCAAATAGATTTAGAATTTTCAGTTTTCTTACTTGTGACTTTTTACTTTCAACTTTCAACTTATCTTCCATCCATATCCAATTAGAAAGTTGCTCAGGGAAAAGTCCGGTGTGTTTAAAAGTAGTGGTCTGAATCTCCATTTGTAAACCGCCGAAATTTATCTTCCAACTTTCTGGGAGATCTTTTCTCTTTTTCCAATCTGTCG
This sequence comes from Minisyncoccota bacterium, assembly GCA_041907605.1. Classification (GTDB taxonomy): domain Bacteria; phylum Patescibacteriota; class Minisyncoccia; order Phycocordibacterales; family UBA9973; genus JAYRGZ01. Next base: position 1,951 of record JAYRGZ010000031.1, read on the forward strand.
TTTTACCTTTACGAATAAATATCGCGTCAGCTTTGTTCCATGTGCTATCTGGAAGTTTGGGCAACCAAAGTGCTTGCGGGTCTGGTCTGGCTAGTGTATATGCACCATATCTCTCTAGTTTCTTTCCATTTCCTGAATCAATCAATTCATAATCTTTTTGAGGTTTCGTAATTTCGATTTTCATATTATTTTCTTTGCTTTCTCTCTCTTTTAGCTATCCCCATTGTAATAATTACAGCAATTACAGTGACTATTAGGGCGTAAAGAAGTGAGGCCCAAACTGTATTATTGATTTTAAACAATTCTCTGAATAAATCATGTAGTGCTTCATCCCATGCGAGAGCTGTTACAAGACCGAGTGATGCAATGACGAGCGTAAATACCCTGCCCCAGAATCGGCTGGTTATTCTACCAATTAGAGAATCTTCAAAATCCGATAGAAATTCTTCGCCTCGTATATGTTTTTCACCATGTTCATGTAGTTTTTCCATATGAAACACTATAGCAAAAACTCCCGGTAAACGGGAGTTTTTGCAAATGCATTATTTATTTTCTTCGTCCTCCTTTTTCTTAGTGTGCCCATGTGCATCCACCTCATAGGCAGTATTCTGAGCCTCAAAGAAATTCACAAGTTCAAATACATCAGTAGAGGTTGCCATCCATTTTGCTGGATTTGTAGCATTATAGTGTTTTGGCATACCGAGCTCCTCTAGTCTTCGGTCCGCCACGTATTTAACATATTGGTTTACGTAATCCGCATTTAATCCCAAAATTCCTGTTGGGAAAAGATCTTTGTTATATGCAACCTCGAGGTCCACTCCTTCAATAACGATATCTCGAATTTCTTTGGCAAATTCTGGCGTGAGAAGTTCAGGATTCTCTTCTAGAATATTCATGATAAGAGACATACCAAATTTCAAATGAAGTGATTCATCTCGAATAACCCAGTTGATCATCGAAGCAAAATTACGAAGTTTATTTCTTTGACGGAAAGAAAGCACGACCATAAATCCAGAATAAAACCAGATTCCTTCCATAACAATGTTTGTCGCAACAAGGTTACGAATAAATTCTTTCTTACCTTCTGCGCTATCAATATCCAAAGTATCTTCTGTCATTCTCTTTAGATATTTTGTGATGAAACCTTCTTTCTTAACCATTGAATCTGTTTCGGTATGAACTTTATATATGGTGTCGCGATCCATTGGAAATGTCTCGAGTACGTATTCAAATGCAACACAGTGGTTTGCTTCTTCCCACATTTGTTTTGCGAGATATAGATGACACTCTGGAGATTTGATGTATGGATACACTCCTAAAGCGAGAGAGCGGTTCACGATAAGCTCAGCTGGGTTAAAGAACGACATCAGAAATTTCACAGCATGGCGTTCATCGTCTGTCATGTCCTTCCAATCTTTTAAATCTTCCCCGAGTGGTATTTCATGAGGAAACCAAGTATTACGTACTGCTTGGTTGTATAGTTCGTACGCCCATTTGTAATGCATGGGGTGCAGAGATGTATCTTCAGGTGTAGCTTTTCCTACTAACATATAATTTTCTGATTACTTTATAAATTACTGGCATCCTTCACACAGGAGTGCGTCTTGCGGATCAACCGGTCCGTGTACAACAAGTTTTGGTTTGTTATTGTTGATATTCTTATTCTTATTTTTCTGATTTTGGTTTATATTTTCGACTACTTTTGGCTCTTCTACTGGAATTTCACTAATTATCGGGGGTTCTTCAAGTAATTTAGACAAAGATATACTTTCTACCACAGGTTCGTTAGCTATCGGTGAAACTACTGATTCCTCCTTTATTTCAGTTTCTGCTTTTGTTACTTCAAACACAGAAGCAAAACCACGTTTTCCTAATGCTTCAGATTTATTTACCCGAGTTGTTGATTGCTCCGCACTGTGTTTTGGCTTCATGTGTAAATAGTATGTGGTCTTTAGCCCTTTCTCCCATGCTGTAGAATAAATGTTCATAATCTCATCTACGTCACGAACATCAAGATACATATTTCGGGAAATTGCTTGGTCTACCCATTTCTGTGCACGAGCTGCAACTTCTATAAATGCATAAGCGGACGTCGCAAAAGATGTTTTGTAAATTCTATGTATTTCATCTGGAATTTCATCAATTCCAACAAGTTCACCGTGTTGAGAAAGAATTTGTTCACGAGTTTTTTCCCAGAGTCCAAGTGCTTTCAAATCGTTTACGAGATTTGGATTAACCTCAAGATATTTACCGGAGAATTTGTTACGAGAAAACATTTGCGCAAATCTCGGATCAATTCCAGGAGAAGTTCCAGCAACGAGTCCAATGTTGGCATTTGGTGCAATTGCCATAACTGTTGCATTGCGAACTCCTTTGCTAACTTTCTTGCGAAGAATATCCCAATCAAGTGGTGGAATAATTTCAACACTATTAGTATCAACAGAAAGTGGTACACCACGCTCAATAGCTAATCTCTTGAGGGTATCAATTGGTACAAGACCTTTTGACCAACCAGAACCTTCAAAATTTTTATATGCACCACGTTCTACAGATAAATTAGCAGACTCATCAATCGCCATATAACTTATGAATTCAAAAACCTTATCTACAAATTCATGAGCTTCTTTATCTTCATAAGACCAACCGAGTTGTTCAAATGTATCTGCAAGACCCATGAGTCCAAGTCCTACCGCACGATTTTCCTGATCAGCTCTTTTGGCTTCTACGATTGGTGGTTGGTTGATATCAATCAAATTATCAAGTTGGCGAATTGCAAGACGAGTGGATTCTTCAAGTCTCATCCAATCAATCTGTTTTCCTACAACGTGACGGGGTAGGTTAATAGAGATTAGATTACATACAGCAACATTATCTTTGTTTTGTGGCAAAGTAACTTCAGTACAAAGATTTGAAGCGTGGATTGTTCCAGTATTGTTGTTTAGAGCACGTAGATTAATTGTGTCTTTCCATGTCAGCCATGGGTGTGAAGTTGTCTGAAGTGAGATTAGAATATTTTTATACTGTTCACGTGCTGGTAATTTCTTATGTAATTTCATTTCTCCCCTGTCAGCCATATCACAGTATTCCTTGTAACGCTTAGAAAATGCACTGCCATATAGCTCAATTAGATCTGGAGTTTCTTTTGGATCAAAAAGATACCAATCTTGATCATCTCGCACTCTATTCATGAACTCATCTGATATATATACAGCAGTATTTGCTGTTCGTGTACGACGGTAATCATCTCCAGCATTTTGTTTGAGATCCAAGAA
>JAYRGZ010000032.1:0-7065 GCA_041907605.1 Minisyncoccota bacterium
CATGTGTGTGAGAGCAATATATGGAATATATGAAGCAAATCCTTCGTTTAACCACAAATGAGTCCACCACTCCATTGTTACCAGATTTCCAAACCATTGATGGGCTAACTCGTGTGCTATGACTTCCGCGACCATTTCTCTGGTGGAAAGTGATGTATGTTTCTCATCAACAAGTAATCCAATTTCACGAAATGTTATTGCGCCCCAATTCTCCATGGCAAGTGACGAGAAGTCTGGGATTGCAATCATGTCTAATGTATTTAGAGGATATGGAATATCAAAATATTTTTCGTAGAATTCAAGGCATTTAACCGTCACATCCAGTGCAAATTTACCTTGATGTTTTTTACCGGGAACTGTCAGAACTCGCACCAATACACCACTACGAGTTTTCTTCTCTATCCATTCAAAATCTCCTACAATAAATGCGAGTAGATACGTAGACATCTTCGGTGTGGGTGCAAAGGATACAATCTTAAATCCACTTTCGTGTTCTTTGATAGCCTGCGGAAGAGTATTGGATATTGCAGTTTTAGTATTAGGGATTATTAAATCAACATGAAAAACTGCTTTGTGTGTGGGCTCATCAAAACACGGTATTGCCCTACGAGCATCTGTGGCCTCAAATTGCGTGGTAGCCATCCAGCGTTTCTCTCCATTTACTTCATACTGACTTTTGTAGAATCCACGCATATTTGAAGAAAGTATTCCCTGCCAGATTATATGAAGTTTTTGTTTACCGTTTAATTTATTACCAAAATAAAATGTGGTAGTTTCCTTTTTATCATCGAAACTGATTCTCTTTGCCTGGATTTTATTTTTATCTGAGATAATTGAGGCTGAAATAATATCCAAATCTTTGGAATGCAACGTGATCTCGCTTGTAGACTTTGTAATTTTTATTTCAATTGTTTCCTCTCCGGAAAAGGTATGTGCTTCTAAATCAGGTTTGAGTGTAATCTTATAACTAATCGGTACACAGATATTGCCGAGTCTTATGTTTTTCTTAATACTTTTTTTCATACTATTCTAAATGCAAAACTTTTTTAATCAGCACTACGTCTTTCTCCATTTGTATTACCATAAGCTCGGGTGAGGAGAAATTCTCTACTCCTCTAATATATTTAACTATTTCAAATTCTACAGTTTCTCCGGGATTAATATAAAACTGATACGCATTTACTAGGTAGATTTCCAAATTCTTATCTTTTTGATTAAACACGGGCACCGGACCATAAAAGAGTGCTCCACCGTAGCGATCTTTGCCTATAGTGACCCAGACAGCGTATATGCCATCTTGTAAGACTAGAGCTAACTCATCTGGTGGAAGTAGATTAATAGTCGGGAAACCCAAGCCCCCGCCTCTCCCATGACCTTTGATTGTACTGGCTTCAAATTTCATTTTTTTGTTGTAGATTAGCTATTTTATACATAGCAAATAGAAGTACGATACCGGCGATGTATTGTGTGATATCTAGAACTACGTGATAGAAAAACACATCAATCAAAACAGCTACAAACGGGAAAGTGAGTTCCAGTATTGTGGAGACTCGGACAGGTGTAAATTTCAATCCTCTGTAATAAATAAGTAGCGCTACCATTCCAGTAGAAAGCGCTATAACAATAAATCGAATTAATTCACTCGCGTTCGGCGCACGAAATTCTGACCACTTTCCTAATACGAAAATTCCTATGAAGGCAAAAACTGTCGTTATCAGAAAGCGAAGTGCTGTAACAAGTGTAGAATTTTGATTCTCTAGTGCAATCTTTGAGAATGTCGTAGAACTGCCCCACGCAGCTGCGGCACCGAGTGCAAATAATGCTGCGACAAGTGTGCCGCTACCAGTAGAGAGATTTACAATTCCGTATTTGAAAGTGACAAAATAAGCGGACACTAAAGCGAGAAATGCCCAGAGAATATATTTTTGATTTATTTTCTCTTTTAGGAAAATTCTCGCAGTACCGATAGCAAAAAGTGGCTGAAGTTTCTGCAGCAGAAATACTACTGAGAAAGAAATAAAGTTTACTTTCAGTAGTGCAGTAGTGAAAAATAATGTTCCGATAAGTCCTGAGAGAAATGATACAAGAATAATCATCCACCATTCCTTCTTGGTAAATTTTGTAGTCTGGAAATATGCAAAGGCAAAAGGTAGGAGTATCAGAGCACCGATTAAATGTTCGAAAAATATTATAGAAATCGGCGGGAGAGAATATAGACTTCGGCGTATGACACCGTCGAAGGCCCAAAGTAGCGCTGCGATAATGATAAACATTGGACCTGAGGGATTAAACCTTTTTGGTGAATCTAACATCCTAAAGTTATAGCATAAAAACTGCATAAAAATAAAAGCACCCCGATTTATGGTCGGGGGCTTTTATTTTTTAGCAATGCATATTTATGCAGTTGCCGAGATTGATTTTCTTTGCTTAGTGCTTCCATTTTCGGGAGCAGGACCACCCTGATTGAAAAATGAAGTGCAGGCTTCGGTAAGCAGTTTGTCAAACATTGATTCCAGTCCTATTGAAACCTCAGTTGGGTTTTCAGAGAATGCTGTTACGAGCATATTACGGAGTGAATTGTAATGTGTAATTTGATCGTTTGGTGTACCATGGAAATTGTTGTTTTGCCAATACGCATGACCTTCAGTTTTTACACCTTCAATCATGTCGTAAAGATTTTCAACTTTCAGTGCCCATGCAATGATTTTCGCTTCAGGGCTCAAACCCTTAAGGATTTGGATTTGCTTTTCTTTCCGCTGGCGCCAGTAATCAGCTTTGGATTCTTCTCTCATTGAATCTTCGAAGGGAATACATTCAAAGCTTAATTCCATGACGATAGCAGTAATTTTTTTGCCGAAAATTTCCAGGAGGTCCTCTGGTTTTGCCAGTTTTTTGCGGATAACCTGTGAGAGTAGCGCTGCAACAATTAACGACTCATCCTGCGTAAATTCGGATAATATCTCCGCTGTCCTTAATGGATGCAACACAAACGGAACCGGATTGGTTCTCTTGCGCCATTTTCCAGTATAGAGCGGAAAAACAAATTGAATCGCCTTCTTGATTAGAACCGTTGGTTGCAGAACGCTTCGTGTGCTTTTGGATTGCACATTTAAACGTTCATTTAACCCCACGATGAAATCATGAGCATTCATCTCTCGCAAATTTCCATTCAGAAATTTCACAAGCATAGCAATCCTCTTGGATTGTGGTAATCGAAAGTCACTAGTAAATGACATAGGCTTTATTGTTTTTTTAAGCGTTAGAAAATAAGGAATTTTGAAATTGACCCTTATTTTAACCACTAAACCACCCCAGAGTCAAGTACTATGAAGTGGTTATGATTTACGGATCTAAACTTTCCCTCCTTGCTCGCGCCAGAGAGCGCTATAGAGTCCTTGTTTTTTTAGTAGTTCACTGTGTGATCCAGATTCTACAATTTCACCATTTTCTAGTACAAAAATTCGATTGGCATGCACTACAGTAGAGAGTCTATGGGCCACAAGCACCTGAATCATGGAATTATCTTTGCCACCGAGAGATTTGATTGTATTCGTAATTGCATGCTCTGTAATAGAGTCGAGTGCGGAAGTTGCTTCATCAAAAATGATAATTTCTGGGTTACGTAGAAGTGCGCGAGCAATAGCCAGACGTTGTCTCTCACCTCCTGAGAGCTTGAGTCCACCCTCACCGATTTTAGTATTTAATCCCTCACGTCCGCGCTCTATTATTGCGAGAGCTTCGGCACGCTTCAGAGCTTTGAGACATTCTTCATCTGTTGCATTTTGATCAACGAACAATAAATTTTCTCGTATCGTTCCTGCAAAGAGTTGAGTTTCTTGTAGAACTAGACCAATTCTCTCTCTGAATAATTCTAGATCTATAGTATTCATATCTACGTTGTTTACCGTGATATGACCAGAGACTGGATTATACAGTCCATTTAATAGTTTGATGATTGTGGTCTTGCCTGAACCTGAGGGCCCCACGAAAGCTACAACTTCGCCGTTTTTTATATTAAAAGTAGCTTTTTTGACTGCTTCATGCTCGGCACCCTTGTAATTAAAAGAAACATTTTTGAATTCAATGTTCTCAATTTTTGAAACAACTATCGGATGTTCAGGTTTCTTAGCACCTTCCATGTTTAGGAATTTCTCAATGTTTTCAAGCGAAGCTTTGGTCTCATAAAAAAGTTGCGAAATATTTCCAAGTTCGCCAAGTGGTCCAAATATATAGAAAGAATAAATAAAGAGTGTAAAAAGTTGCCCCACAGATATTGCTCCTTTAAAAATTAGCCACAGCATTATAAAAAGTAATATAGTTCGGACAGCGTTCACAGAAGTACCCTGGATAAATGAAAGCATACGTACTAATTTCACTTTCTTGAGTTCTAGTGCAAGAATTTTGCCACTGACATCGTTTAATCGATTTACTTCTTGCTCTTCTAATCCCAAACTCTTCACCAACTCAACGTTACGAATTGTCTCGGTAGTAGAACCTGATAGTGATGCTGTCTCATTTACAATTTTCTGCTGAGCCTTCTTTATTCTTTTACCTAACGTAAATGTAATTGTTGCGATAACAGGAATAATAGCCAAATATGTAACCCCAACAGCCCAGTGCACAGTGAAAGCATAGATGATTACAAATACGATACCGATTACTGACAGAAAAATAGAATTAATAAATGCTGTAATTAATTTCTGAGAATCGTCTCGTGCTTTACTGAATTTCTGTAGCAATTCGCCCGAACGTTCGTCTTCAAAAACTTGATACGGGAGTGAGAATGCATGAGCTATGGAAGAAGTATAGAGTTTAGTGCCAACCTTCTGGGTTATGACGTTTGTATAATAATCTTGGAAGTTTTTCGCCACGCGCGAGACAAAAGCGACTCCAACCGAGAGCCCGAGTAATATTCCTACCCCTCGAAGAAACTCTCCGGTCGTTAAATCATGTGCATGACTAGCAAAACGGTCAATAATCATTCTGAAAATCTGAGGATCAAGGAGTGAGAAACCTTGGTTTATTGTGGCCAAAACGAGAGCAAGAATTAGAAGTTTTTTGTATTCTGAAACATATCGAAAAAGTAATTTCATACTACGCTATCTTAACATAGAATAGTTAACGTATGAATTTAATTATGTTAGGCTTTTATACATGACAATTTCTATGATATTTACGGTACTAGGACTTATCGTTTTTGAGGTTATATCAAGTATTGATAATGCTGTAGTAAATGCTGAAGTACTTAGTACTATGAGCAAAAAAGCTAGAAGATGGTTTCTGCTATGGGGACTACTATTTGCTGTGTTTATTGTACGAGGACTTCTCCCTTGGCTTATTGTCTGGCTTGCAACTCCGGGGCTTGGTCCAATACAGGCTTTTACCGCAACTTTCTCAAATGACCCTAAAATATTTGAATCAATTCATAAGGCATCGCCGATACTACTGACAGGTGGTGGAACTTTCTTGATCCTATTATTCTTTCACTGGCTATTTCAAGAAAAAAAAGAATTTGGTCTCCGTCATGAAAAATATTTTCAATCAAAAGGAATTTGGTTTTTTGCTGTAGCTTCAATTGTATTACTTGGTTTAGTTTGGCTAGCTGGAAAAAAAGATTTTATGATGGCATTCGCTGCTGTAGCTGGTTCAACAGCGTTTTTCATAACTCATGGCTTTAAACAAAATGCCGAAATGGCTGAGGCAAAATTAGTGGGAGGTACATCAAATCTATCTGATGTTTCTAAAATTGTTTATCTTGAAATTATTGATACGACTTTCTCAATCGATGGAGTTCTCGGTGCGTTTGCTTTCACTCTCTCTGTACCTCTAATAATTATTGGTAATGGCATCGGAGCACTGGTATTGAGACAGCTCACAGTTGGTAACATCGAGACAATAAGGAAATACCGTTATTTGAAAAACGGAGCAATGTATTCAATTCTAGTTCTCGGAATAATTATGATTATGGATGCATTTGGAGCAGAGATCCCGGAATACATTTCACCTCTTGTCACTGTGATAATCGTCGGATACTTCTTCTGGAAATCCAAAATGGCACTTAAGAGTTCCGTAATTTAAAATCGGATAAATTATTTAGAATTTCTTTTTTTACAAGGTCAACATTCTCCCATGGAATTAGATGTCCCATGTCTTTTTCATTTATCACTTTTACTGTAGTACCGGTGAAATGTGTTTTCACATACTCAATATTGGATACTGGTGCAATCTTGTCCGCATCACCATGAATTATTGTGACGGGCACTTTGATACTTTTCATATCTTCTTCAGTTGCACGCATTTCTGTCGGAACACCACGGAGCTCTACAGCAGCATTATATAAATTTGGATTTATGAGATTACGGATTATTGGAGTCAGTGCCACCACTTGAGAAGCACGTTTTAGATAATTATGTTCTTCGCCAGCGGGCTCAAGAGTTGGAGAAAGTAAAATAATAGAATCTATTTTATCAGGGGCATGAAGGACTAACTCTGTCGCTATCGGTCCACCATATGAATGTGAGACTACTATTGCTTTGCCTGTGATTTTATCTAGTAGCGGAAGTAGCATATGCGCTTGTTCATCTGCTGAATCAAGTGGTCTGCCACCAGTATCACGATACCCCGGACGATCCATGGCAATCATATATGAATCCTTCGCCAAATCAGCATCTAGGAGGAAATTTACGAATGTGTCCCATGAACCTGGTGAACCATGAATAAACAGTATAGCGGGCTTCGTAGGGTCACCTACAGTGACGTAGTGTACATGATAGCCTTTGTTGTCATAATAATTGTCAGTGAATGTGATTCCCGCAGTTTTGAACTTCTCTACGAGATTACTCTGTCTCTCACAAAAAGGAATCGCTCGTGTGAGAAGTGGTAAGCCTATTATTAGTACGAGAATGATAATGAGTGTTTTCATGTTGAAAAAAGAGGAATAATAAGCTATTCTAGCAATACATTGCCGGTTCGCAAAGCAATAGCAATGAATTTGGGAGATCGTCTAATGGTAGGACACGTCCCTCTGAAGGATGTTATCTTGGTTCGAGTCCAAGTCTCCCAGCA
>JAYRGZ010000033.1:0-3653 GCA_041907605.1 Minisyncoccota bacterium
CTAGGTGATAATAAGGAAGTAAGAGAGGCAAGTGAGAAACTCTATACTGATTTGATTGAAGGTGGAATTGAGGTTATATTTGATGATCGCGAGGCAACGAATGGAGAGAAATTTGCAGATGCTGATTTACTAGGTATGCCATGGCGTATTGTAGTGTCAGAGAGATCAATACAAGCGGGTGGCGCAGAAATAAAGAAACGTACAGAGGAAAAAGGAGAAATAATTTCATTAGGGAATGTCATCGATGCTGTTAAATAATTTATGTTCAATAAACTCTACCAACTATTTTCAAACGATATCGGTATCGATTTAGGTACCGCCAATACTCTCGTTTACCTCAAAGGTCACGGTATTGTTGTGAATGAACCATCGGTGGTGGCAGTGAATCAGAAGACTGGTCAAATTGTCGCTGTGGGAACTGAGGCCAAACAAATGCTCGGCCGCACCCCTCAACACATCAAAGCTGTACGACCACTAGTGGACGGAGTGATTTCTGATTTCGAAGTCACAGAAGAAATGCTCGCATATCTAATTGGCAAGACCGAGAAAGTTTCTAAAAAATTTTTTCGCCCGCGCGTAGTTGTAGGTGTACCCTCAGGTGTAACATCTGTAGAAACTAGAGCTGTGTATGATGCGGCGAAGTCCGCTGGGGCGAGAGAGGTTTATATAATTGAAGAACCAATGGCTGCTGCGATTGGAATACATTTACCAATAAAAGATGCTATTGGAAGTATGATTATAGATATCGGTGGCGGGACTACTGATATTGCAGTGATCGCACTAGGTGGAATTGTGAGGTCAAAGAATCTGAAAATTGCTGGAGATCGATTGAATACTGATATAGTTTCATATCTGAAAGATGAGTTTAAACTTTTGATTGGTGAGAAAACTGCTGAGAACGTGAAGATGGCTATTGCTACAGTCACTGAGGGCACATTTCTCGAAGCTCAAGTTCGTGGACGTGATCTTGTCACAGGATTACCCCGAGAAGTTATTATTACTGATAGCGATGTTCGAGAAGCAATTGGACCGTCCATAAATATTTTGATTGATGGGATAAAAGAAGTGCTTGAAACAACACCTCCTGAAATTCTAGGAGATATCATGCATCGTGGAATTGTTCTCTCTGGTGGAGGAGCGTTACTCAAGGGTTTAGATATGCTTCTTCAAAACATGCTGAAAATTCCTGTTTACATCGCAGAAGATCCTCTTACTGCTGTAGCCCGCGGTGCCGGTATAGTGCTAGACGATTTACCACTCTATCAAGATGTATTAGTAAAAACAGATGATGAAATCGCACCAAGATAGACTAAAAAGGGAAAATCAAAAACGATCTATATTGATAGGTGCTAGCGTACTTCTATTTATCGTATTAATTTCTTATTTTCTCCATACACGTTTACAAAACGGATTTCAAATTTTTGGACGACAAGTTTGGAAGACAGGGAATGGCACGAGTAGTTTCTTCTCAAACATCTCTTATATTTTTCATACCAAAAAAAACCTTGAGGACGAAAACAATCTTTTGAAACAAGAATTGTTAGAAGCACAGACACGTCTAACAGATAGAGAAACTCTTTATCAAGAGAATTTATCACTCAAGGAAACACTAAATAGAAAACTTGAAGGAAATTTTGTTCTAGCTACAGTTCTCGCTAAACCAAACGTCTCTCTATATGACACGCTTATTTTGGATATTGGACAAGATTCTGGAATTTTGGCTCATAGTGAGGTTTTTGCATATGGATCAGTTCTCATAGGAGAAATCGAATCTATGTCATCCAAAACTTCTACAGTAAAACTCTTTTCAACACCAGGTAATAAATTTACAGCTCGGGTTACAGGTACAAATGTAGATGTAGATGTTGTAGGACGTGGTGGTGGAAACTTCGAGATGACTCTACCTAGAGATGTAATTGTTCCACCAGGAACAGAGATTTTCATCCCTGGAATTATTCCGCATGTCATAGGACTGTCTGGTAAGACAATATCGGATGAGCGTGATCCATTTCAGAAAATAATTTTGACTACACCTATAAATATAAACGAACTAAACATAGTTTTAGTTAGAAAATAAAGTGGAAAATTTCTCTTTCAAAGTAAAGACTAAAATTCCAAATGCACTCGGTAGAACTGGTGTTATATCGACAAAACATGGAATAGTACAAACTCCGGCTTTTGTACCGGTCGGAACCAAAGCCACAGTCAAATCTATAACACCCGAAATGCTAGAGAATTTAGGTGCGCAGATAATGCTAGCGAATACTTATCACTTGTATCTACAACCAGGAGATGAGTTACTAAAAAAAGCTGGGGGGCTTGGAAAATATATGCACTGGGAATTTCCGACGATGACTGATTCTGGTGGTTTCCAAGTATTTTCACTTGGCGCTGCATTTGGTAAAGAAATTTCTAAAATTACAAAGACAATTGATCCGAGTCTGCAGATCCCTGAACGTTCAAGTGCTGACGAAGGAGTACCAAGGCTTGCAACAATTGGAAATGATGGAGTTTCTTTTCGTTCACATATAAATGGCGATTTGCACTACATAACACCTGAGAAATCTATAGAGATTCAACACAACATCGGTGCTGATATTATCTTTGCTTTTGATGAGTGTACTTCACCAACTGAGAATCTTCGCTATCAAGAGGAAGCTCTAGAACGTACACATGCTTGGGCAAAGCGGTCACTAGATAAACATTTGCAATTAAATGCCCTTCGACAAGCTCAGGGCGAACAAAGCGTTGCTTTGTTCGGAATAGTACAAGGTGGACGTGATGAAAATTTACGAAAAAAATCTGCAAAAATAATTGGAGAAATGAATTTCCATGGGTTTGGAATTGGTGGGTCTTTTGCCAAAGAAGATATGGAAACAGCTGTGAAATGGGTCAACGAAATATTACCGGAAGATAAACCTAGGCACTTATTAGGAATCGGAGAACCAGAGGACTTGTTTATGGGAGTGGAAAATGGAGTGGATTTGTTTGATTGTGTAGCGCCAACTCGTAATGCGAGAAATGGAACTCTCTATACAAGTAGTGGAAAGATAAATATTTTAAATTCTAAATATATCGAAGACTTTTCTCCAATTGAGAATGATTGTGGATGTTATACGTGCAAGAATTATACGAGAAGTTATATCTCACATTTATTTCGAGCCAAGGAAATGCTCGGTGGAACACTCGCCACAATTCATAATCTGTACTTTATTGTGCATCTCGTAGATGATATGCGTGGAGCGATAGAAGCAGGCAAATTCAAGGAATTTAAAGAAGAGTTTTTTATACGTTATAATAAAAATACAAATGACTAACGATAAATCACCAATAAAATATATTAATCCAAAATTTTACAAGGAATTAGTAAATGAGGATGACCACGAATTCTATAAAGATTTTTCTGCGAATCAATTTATTTTGAGAGATTATTTGGCAATAGATCGAACAATGCTCGCAAATGAATCAACACTTCTCGCATATATTCGCACTGGGCTTGCAATCATCGCTGTTGGCGCCACTATAATGCATTTTAGTTTACAAACATTTCAATATGTATTTGGTTTAATCTTGATAACTTTCGGTTTTGTAATTTTTTTAATAGGTATAATTCGTTTCCGTCAGATGAAAGAAATTATCAACGGTATTAGAAA
>JAYRGZ010000034.1:0-6633 GCA_041907605.1 Minisyncoccota bacterium
TACTTCCCAGGCGGATCTCTTAACGCGTTAGCTACGCCTCTCAGAGGGTCGATACTCCGAAAAGCTAGAGATCATCGTGTAGGGCGTGGACTACTGGGGTATCTAATCCCATTCGCTACCCACGCTTTCGTGATTCAGTGTCAGATATAGACCAGTGTGCTGCCTTCGCTTTTGGTATTCCCCATGATATCAACGGATTTCACCCCTACACCATGAGTTCTGCACACCCCTTCTATCCTCAAGCATTGCCGTTTCGAATGCGATTCCCAAGTTAAGCTCGGGGATTTAACACTCGACTAACAACGCAACCTACTCACCCTTTACGCCCAATAATTCCGGATAACGCTCGAGGCTCTCGTATTACCGCTCCTGCTGGCACGAGATTAGGAGCCTCTTATTCATGAGGTACCGTCAATAAACTTCTTCCCTCATAAAAGATCTTTACGCCCCATAGGGGCTTCATCAATCACGCGGCGTCGCTCCGTCAGACTTGCGTCCATTGCGGAAGATTCTCGACTGCAGCCACCCGTAGGTGTATGGGCCGTGTCTCAGTCCCATCGGTGGGGGTCAGCCTCTCAGCTCCCCTAGACGTCATAGCCTTGGTAAGCCATTACCTTACCAACTAGCTGATATCCCGCAGGCCGTTCCCAAAGCGTTAAAACTTTACCCCGGAGGGACCATCGTGTATTAGCACACCTTTCGGTGTGTTGTTCACGACTTTGGGGGACGTACCCACGTGTTACTACCTCGTTCGCCACTAGTTTTTCAAAATCTAGAATCTTGATGTAATCTCAATTTTTGAACATGAAAAACCCGTTCGACTTGCATGCCTTATCCACGCCGCCAGCGTTCATCCTGAGCTAGGATCAAACTCTACTAAAAAATAATAGAACGGAACAAAATAAAAAATATTACTGTTCTTCTTGCTGGCTCTCTCTATGTGATAAAAGAGAGCTTTTCACAACTCTCTTCATTTAACTAAAGAGAGCTATTCAGTTATCAAAGATTGCCCTTTTGGGGCAAATTAAAGCGCCTTTTTAGGACGCTAGAGACATTATATTCATACAGATAGTATTGTCAAGCGCCAAAAAGGATAAAAATTCAAGATTTATAAAATTCAACAATTAACTCTAATATATTGATTTTTTTGCCTTACTCTGGCATACTTGGCAAATGGCTAGTATCGTCAATATATTACCGAGCGCTCAGATAGTACTCGCAGTTATACTCGTAGTTTCAATCCTCCTACAACAATCATCATCCGGATTAGGCGGAGCCTTTGGTGGAAATGACAGTGGGGTAACTTATCACACTCGTCGTGGGTTTGAAAAAGTGCTTTTTATAACTACAATCGTTTGTGGTATTCTCTTTGTTCTTGCTGCGCTTTCAGCGATAGTTCTAAAATAGGACAACAAACATAATTACAAAAAATTTCCTAAAACATTTTATTCATGTCTTCTACTTTTTCGTCTATTAAAAATCAAATTCCATCTCGCGAGGAAGGAAAGCAATTATTTAGATCATTCTCTATAAAAGAATGGGTTTTGTTTTGTATATTGGTCCTAATAATTTTAGGTAGTGTCATAAGTATTTTAATTTCTATAAACAAAACTTTCCTTATCGATGTTCCCAAACATGGTGGAAGCGTAAGCGAAGGAATCGTAGGAACTCCTAGATTTGTAAATCCTGTTCTTGCCATTTCAGATTCTGATAGAGATCTAACAATGCTTGTATATTCCGGGCTTATGAGAAAAGCTCCTGAGGGCACCCTGATTAATGACCTAGCAGAAAAATATTCAGTAAGTGAAAATGGATTGGAATACACATTTACACTGAAAAAAGACCTTGAATTCCAGGATAAGACTCCACTTACAGCAAATGATGTAGCGTTTACAATTTCAAAAATAAAAGATCCTATAATAAAGAGTCCTAAAAAGGCTAATTGGGATGGTGTTACTACAGAAGTGATTGATGCACAAACAATAAAATTTACCCTAAAGCAGAAATACGCTGGATTTTTGGAAAACACTACAGTAGGAATACTACCAGAGCATTTATGGAAGAACCTTACACCTGAAGAATTTGGTCTATCAAAACAAAATATCAATGGTATTGGTTCAGGTCCATTTTCAATTAAAAATATTAGTGAGAGTAGTGATGGAATACCACAATATTATGAGCTCAGAGCATTTAAAAAATTCGCTCTTGGTGGACCATATCTAAAAACATTATTTATAAAGTTTTATGCTGGGGAGAAGGAATTAATTGATGCGTTAAAAAGCGGTTCCGTGGATGCAATAAATGAAATTACACCAAGTGAGGCACAGAAACTAGAAAATAGTCGTTACGAAATAACTACTACCCCACTTCCTAGAGTATTCGGATTGTATTTCAATCAAACTGAAGCACCAATATTTACAGACAAAAATGTCCGTAAAGCAATCTCGCTCGTAATCGATCGTAAAGCAATAATAGATAATATTCTCTCAGGGTATGGTACAGAAATAAATAGTCCGTTTCCCCCAAGACTACTTAACCGAGAAGAAATAAGTGAGGGAGACAAGCCACATTTTGAACAAGATCTAGCACAAGCAGAAACACTACTTAAAGCATCTGGTTGGAATAAAAATTCATTGGGAATCTGGGAGAAAAAAGATAAGAAGCAAACAAAAACATTGGCATTTTCAATTGCGACAAGTGATACACCTGAATTAAAAAATACGGCAATGATGATCAAGGATTCACTAGTAGCTTTTGGAATTTCTACTGAAGTAAAAGTATTTGAGATCGGAACATTAAATCAGAGTATTATTCGTCCTCGAAAATATGATGCGCTTTTCTTCGGACAAATCGTAAATCACGAAACTGATTTATATGCTTTCTGGCATTCATCACAGAGAAATGATCCTGGTTTAAACATTGCAATGTATACAAGCGCAAAAGTAGATTCCCTTCTAGAAAATGCCGGATCTACTCTTGATGATGATAAACGAACAAAAATTTATACAGATATCGAGAAAGAAATTCAAAATGATATACCAGCAGTTTTTGTATACAGCCCCGACTTTATCTACATTCATAGGGATAAAATTTTAGGACAAAAAATTAATAAAATAACAACGCCTGCAATGCGTTTCACTGACGTGTACTCTTGGTATAGAGAAATCGACCATGTCTGGAAAATTTTTGCAAAGAATTAAGAAAGAAAAATATGACAAGAAATAACAATAAATCTAAATCTCCACTCGGAGCACTTTTGGAGTCACTGGTTCCAGAAGAGAAAAAGGTCCAAGGAACCCAAGCGAGGACTCACTCTACTCATAACAGACACCCTCAGAGAAAATCTACTGGAGTGGGACAATCAAATTCGCAAAGATCGCGAAGAAGCGGAACTTTCCAATACAGTAAATTTGGAAACAAGAAACCATCCCGCCCCATGGATCCTTATAAAAATCGTAAATCCTCAGGTGATGAAGCTTCCAATAAAGCACTTCTCGTTCCAAAACCTGATCAAGGTGTAATTCGTATAATCCCACTTGGTGGAGTGGAAGAAATTGGAAAGAACATGACGGCAATTGAAATTGGTAATGACATTATCGTTATCGATGCTGGAATGCACTTCTCTACTGAAGACACGCCCGGAATTGATTACGTAATTCCAAACACCCGATATCTAGAAGAACGAAAGGATAGAATTCGTGCAATGATAGTGACACACGGACACTTAGATCACATAGGTGGTATTCCACTTGTGATGGATAGAATTGGCAATCCACCACTATATTCTAGAAACCTATCAATTCTCATGATGCTTAAAAGACAAGCAGAGTTCCCACATCTACCGGCACTAAACACTATTACCGTTGAGAAAAATCAATCAATAATGTGTGGTGATATAAAAGTCCGATTTTTTGGCGTAACCCATACGATTCCTGATTCAATGGGAATCATAATCGAAACACCATATGGTCTAATCGTTACTCCAGGAGACTACAAGCTGGACCAAATTGATGGAGTAGCTACAGAAAGTGAAGAGAAAGAATATAGTATTTTTGACAATGAAAAAGTACTACTTCTAATGACAGATTCAACCAATATTGAAAACGAAGGTTTTGCGCTTCCAGAAATTAAAGTTCATCAAGGATTAGAGAATTTGATAAAAAGAATCCAA
This sequence comes from Minisyncoccota bacterium, assembly GCA_041907605.1. Taxonomy (GTDB): domain Bacteria; phylum Patescibacteriota; class Minisyncoccia; order Phycocordibacterales; family UBA9973; genus JAYRGZ01. The sequence continues at coordinate 4,172 of JAYRGZ010000034.1, forward strand.
GGAAGACTTATAATTGCTGCATTTGCCTCTCACCTATCACGACTATCTAAAATTATTGAAGTTGCCGAATCACTAAACAAAAAAGTTGTGCTCGAAGGACGTTCTATGAAATCAAATATTGAAGTAATAATTGAGGCGGGACTCTTAAAAGTACAGAAACACACCTTCATATCAATTGATGAAATCGACAAATACCCTCCAAATAAAATTCTAATACTTATGACTGGAGCACAAGGTGAAGAATTTGCTGCACTAAACCGAGCTGCCAATAAATCTCATAAAAAATTTACACTTAAAAAGGGTGACACAATAATCCTGTCTGCTTCGATTATTCCTGGAAATGAACGATCTGTTCAGAAAATGAAAGATGGATTATCTCGTCAGGGTGTGAAAATCATTAGTTATCGTACACCAGGAGAAGATTTTGTGCATGCAACAGGTCACGGCAATAAGGAAGATATAAAATGGCTACACAAAAAAACTCATCCTAAATTCTTCATCCCTATCCATGGATACCACTACCACCTTGAACTACATAAAGAACTAGCAATGGAGGTTGGAATGCCAGAAGAAAACATTGTAGTACCTGACAACGGAAGTATTATTGAAATCATAAACAATGGTGAAAAAATTCATGTAAGAAAAGAGAAAGCACCTTCCGGCCCTATGATGGTAGATGGATTTACTGTTGGAGATGAACAGGATGTGGTAATACGAGATCGTCAGATGCTCGCAGAAGACGGAATGTTCGTGATAGTTGCAACTGTTGACCTCTCAAATGGAAAGTTAAAGAAATCACCAGATATAATATCCAGAGGATTTGTATATCTAAAGGAATCTCAAGATCTACTTCACCAATCAAGGCAAATAATTAAAAAAACAATAGAAGATAGCGCTCGTGGTATGAATCCTATTAACTTCGAATACGTTAAAACTCAGCTCGGAGATAACCTATCAAAATTCTTGTATCAAAAAACCGCTAAGAGACCGCTCGTTATACCGGTAATACTATCTATATAGACTTACACAATTTTAATGCATAATATATAATAGCCTCATATGCATTTGCTTCGACGTGTTTATATAACTAGCTTTATATTCTCTTTCAACCTTGCTCTCACCGCGTATATAAACTCAAGCTTTATAAGTAACTACATTCATGAGTCACGAATTGGACTTATATTTTCTATTGCAGCATTTGTAACATTTATAGGTTTGCAATATCTTCCCCATATACTAGAGGCAATTGGCAATAGAGACCTAGCCCTTTCCCTACTTTTCTTGGCTATGTTCTCACTATTTATGCTTGTGGTTGGGAAAAATCCTATAGTGGTTACAGGATTTTTTATTCTGTACATTGCGAGTAATAATTTAATGGTTTATTCACTTGATATATTTGTTGAGCATTTTTCTCAAAACAGTAGCACTGGTAAAGCTCGAGGACTATATCTAATGATTACAAATTTAGCATGGATGCTCTCACCTTTTGTTGCGGGTACGATAGTTAGTAAGCATGGATTTAGTAGTCTGTATTCACTTGTAATATGTATAATACTTTTCGTTTTCCTATTTATTCGTTTCGCCCTAAAACAATTCAAGGATTCAGTCTATCTAAAAATGTCACTTCTAGACGGATTTTCATTTATTAAAAACCGTCCCAATATTATTAGAATAATAATTTTAAATTTTTTCTTACAATTCTTTTTCTCTTGGATGATTGTCTTTACACCGATTTATTTACGGGAGGTTGTAGGATTTGGATATGGAACTATTGGAATAATATTTATGGTAATGCTCTCACCCTTTGTATTACTTCAGCTTCCACTTGGAATACTTGCCGACAAGAAATGGGGTGAAAAAGAAATGCTCATAATCGGATTTATAATAATGGGACTTTCTACTATACTCTTTGGGGCTTATAGTGGAGCAAGTCCGATTATATTTGCTGTAATACTGTTCTTCACACGTGTGGGAGCAAGCACTATAGAAGTAATGTGCGAAACTTATTTCTTTAAACAAATCAACGACAACGAACCGGAGATTATAAGTCTATACAGAACCACTACACCAATAGCTTTCATTGTGGCACCGCTTATAGGTAGTTTCCTAATACTTAGAATTCCTTTTAGTTCTTTGTACAGCATCTTGGGTATTTTAGTGCTCGTTGGAACATTTTTTATACTGCGCTTAAAAGATACAAAGTAAATGATAACTGAAAAATTTCCTGTGCGAATAAATAAATATATTGCGGAACGCGGAATTACTACTCGAAAAGGTGCTGACGAAATGATTAAAGCAGGACTCGTTGTAATTAACGGACAAAAAGCCAAACTTGGTGATATAGTACAAAAAAATGATACGGTGGTAGTAAAGCAATTGGAAAAATCCTACTTGTACTACTCTTACAATAAACCAGTTGGAATAGTAACTAGTACTCCACAAAAAGGAGAAATCTCTATCGA
>JAYRGZ010000035.1:0-7020 GCA_041907605.1 Minisyncoccota bacterium
GCAGAAGGATACATAGAATTATCTCTCAAGGAAGCTAAACAAGCTCTTATATGGAGCGAAGCTGAGAAAGCAATTCGTGAAAAGCGTGTACTTGACCTAGCAGTAAAAGACGCAAACAAAGGAGGAATTATTTTGGAGTGGCAAGGTATCATGGGATTCCTTCCAGCATCACAACTAAAATCAGAACACTACCCACGAGTGGAGGATTCAGACAAGGATAAGATTTTGAAAGAACTACGAAAACTGATTGGAAAGAAACTGTCTGTCACAATAATCTCAGCATTATCAAAAGAAGGAAAACTAATATTCTCAGAAAAAGATAACAATCCTGATGAGAAAAAAGAAATCGTATCAAAATACAATTTGGGAGATGAAATAGAATGTACTGTTGCTGGAATCGTAGATTTCGGAGTATTTCTAAAAATTGAAGAAGGACTTGAGGGATTGGTGCACATTTCAGAAATTGATTGGGGTCTTGTGGACGACCCACGTCAGATGTTTAAAATCGGTGAGACCGTGAAAGCGAAAATCATCGAAATTAAAGATGGCAAGATTTCCCTCTCTATAAAAGCACTCAAAGAAAATCCATGGAAGGAGTTTGAGACTAAACTCAAGAAGGGTGACATCATAAAAGGTGTTGTGATCAAATTCAACAAACACGGTGCACTTGTTTCTATCAAGGAAGGTGTTGCTGGACTAGTCCACAATTCACTCTTTGGTACTGAAGCTGCACTACGTGCAAAACTAGAACTTGGTAAGACTTATAATTTCCAGGTAACTCTATTTGAACCAAAGGATCAACGCATGACTCTCGCCTACTTAGAAGAGAAGAAATAATTCTCATGCATACAAAAAACCCTCTCCCTAGAGGGTTTTTTGTATGCTATTTCATTGACATTTACCATATTTCGTGCTAAGGTACTTCTCAATGAGATCTTTTATATTAATACTCTTTGCCATGGCATTATTGGCTAAGGGAGGCTACGCGCAATCCGACACACAAGACGGAGTGGGGACCCTGTTCTCCTTCTCAAGCGCAACTGTTGATTCAATTGATGAATTATTCAACAGTATGACCAAGGTCATGCTGAATGACACAATCTCGAATGAATCACTAGAGTTAACAAAAAAAGCACAGAAGGTTGGGAAGATCGTGAGGGTGACCTATACTCTTACGTATCAAAACAACAGCGAGTATTTTAAGGCGACGTTCGATACTCTCGGACAAATCCTGACAGTACTCTCAACGAATGCCGTGGATCCGGGAGAAATGTTCAAATACTCCACAAAGCGGGAATATTATGTTCAATGGTTCACAATCGGTAACAAGGTTATCCGATCAAAGAAAATGAATTTCGCAGTCTACAACCGCGATGATTCAGAAAAAGATTGGCGACCATCGAAAACTGAACTACTTTCCAACATCGCTTGGATCAACCACAAAATTTACGAGTTGGAGGAAAAGTTCAGCTCGTAGCCAAATGCCATTGGCGAAAATGAAAACACCACCCCTAAGAAGGTGGCTGTTTTTTTATTTATATTGTGCCCTCTTCCATTCGTAAAGCACTAGCGCGGTAGAGACAGAAGCGTTTAATGATTCCACGCCAGCTTCCATTGGAATTCTAATTACAAAATCTGCCCTCTCCAGAGTTTTCTGTCTTATTCCGGATCCTTCGCTTCCCACAATAAATGCGAGAGCCATATTCATGTCTTGTTTATATAGTGGGGTAGAACCATCCATTGCCAGTCCGGCAATCCAGAAACCTTTTTCTTTTAGTGCATCAAGTGCTGCATTGATATTGGAAACTCTAATTATTGGAATTTTAAGTGCTGTACCTGCTGAAGTTTTTAGTACTGTGCCCGATATAGGAGATTGGTTGTGTTTACCGATAATTATTCCTGATACTCCTAGAGCTGTAGCGCTACGAATTATAGCGCCGACATTGTGTGGATCAGTAAGTTCATCAAGTACTACCACCGCTGGATTTTTGTCTACATCTATTGTTTCTAGCCAGTCTGCAAGCTCAATAAATTGAACCTGACCAATTTGCGCCACTATACCCTGATGGTTTACATCGCCTACGTATTTACGCAGTCTGTTGTCATCGATAAATCCAAAAGGAATGTTGTTTTTGGAAACCTTTGCCTCAATTATTTTTCGTAAATCTTTATCAATGTTTTCTTTTATAAAAACTTTCTTTACGCTTTTTGGTTTCGAATCCAGCATTTCTATGACAGGATGCTTACCATATATATAGAGCTCATCATTTGTTTGCATATTAGTTGTAGAGCGTCATAGCTTTTAATCGTCCCTCATTTGTAATAATTGTGAGTGCTTCATCTATTTTCTTACTGACTTTTTTTAGCTCTGTCATTTCAGACTCTCTAAAATCTTTTAACAGAAAATCAACTACCGCCTTCTCTCCTTTTGGTTTCTTGAGCTTTCCACCTGGTGTTACTGGGGAAACTCCTACACGCACCCGAGTGAATGCTTCACTTTTGACATTTTTGATAATTGATCCTAAGCCATTATGACCACCAGAACTACGATTGTATGAAATCTTGATTGTGCCAATCGGTAAATCCAAATCATCATAAACTATTACTAACTTCTCTAAATCATTTTTAGATTTTATTAGTGGCTTTATACTTAATCCAGAATTATTCATGAAGGTCTCTGGAAAGACAAAAAGTGTTTTCTGATTACCCAATTTACCTGTAGCTTGTAGTGACTTAGTTTTCATATCAGTTTTCCATAGAGAAAAATCATTCTTTTTCGCAATTTGCGAAAGAATAATTCGTCCGACGTTATGCCTGTTTTTCTCGTATTCTTTTCCAGGATTTCCAAGTCCTACTACCGTAAACATAAATGGGATTGTACCACAACAACATCAAAACCTCACTTTTGTATCAAGACACACTAAGTTCGTTTGTGTCAATAGTGTTCGTGTACTATAATTGCGACTATGAATGATGAACAAGATACTTTAAAAGTTGTTGAGAATACTAAAGCAAAGGACGGAAGTTCTTTTTGGGAATTAGTACGTTTTGCATTAATTGCTCTTATTATCGTAATTCCCTTTCGGCTTTTCGTCGCACAACCGTTTAAGGTTTCTGGTTCATCAATGGTTCCAACATTCCAAGACCAGAATTATCTAATAGTTGATGAGATTTCATACAGGTTTGAAGAACCAAAACGTGGTGACGTAGTAATATTTCATCCACCAGGACAAGACAAAAGTATCTATTACATCAAACGTGTTATCGGACTTCCTGGCGAGACAATCAAAATCAATGGTAGTACTGTGACAATAGTCAACGCTGATCATAAAGACGGATTTGTACTAGATGAACCATACATAAAAAATAAAAGTACCAGCGATAACATGGAGAAAACACTGGGTCCGACTGATTACTTTGTGATGGGAGACAATCGTCCTTGGAGTTCAGATTCTAGAGCTTGGGGAACGTTACCGAGAAAAAACATTGTGGGACGAGCATTCTTGCGACTACTTCCAATGAAAGAAATTTCTGCTTTCCCTGGAGAACACAACAACTACTAATAATAAAATATGGATAAAACAAAAAAAACAAAAACAGAATTACTAGCCCCAAAAGGTATGCGAGATATTGTTGGGGAACAATATTATTCTTATCAAGGATTTTTTGAGAAAGCACAAGAAGTAGCCCTATACTATGGATTCACACCGATTGAAACACCGATAATGGAGTATGAGGAAACATTTACTACAGCAGTAGGAGCTGGAACTGACATCGTGGATAAAGAAATGTATACACTTCGTACCAAAGGAGGTGATCACTTGGGACTTAGACCAGAGTATACTGCTGGAGTTACAAGAGCATACATTGAACATGGTATGCAGAGTCTTCCCCAGCCTGTAATGCTCTACTCATATGGACAACTTTATCGTCATGACAAACCACAACGCGGACGCTACCGAGAGCTCAGACAATTTAATTTGGAAATTCTAGGAAGTGAGAAAAGTATAATCGATGCGCTTGTTATAAAAACAGTCGTCACAATATTACAGGAAGCTGGTGCAGAAAATCTAGTTGTAGAAATAAATTCAATCGGTGATAAGGAATCACGACCGCACTATATAAAAGAATTGGTAAACTACTACAAAAAACATTTATCTGATTTGCCTGCGATTGATAGAGAGAGATTGAAGACTAATCCCCTTCGAATATTAGATTCAAAGGAAGAAAAAACAAAAGAGATCAACGAGGGAGCACCTGATGCAGTATCATACCTATCAGCTACAGGCAAGAAACATTTCAAAGAAGTTCTAGAATATTTGGGTGAAATGGGGATTGAATACAGGATTAACAAAAATTTGGTCCGCGGACTTTCGTATTATACTCACACTGTTTTTGAAATTATCGAAGAAGGTGCGGGAGAAGATGGTTCTCCACTTACTATTGCCGCTGGTGGTAGATACGACTACCTAGCAAAACAACTTGGCTCAAAAAAGGATGTGCCTTCGATGGGTGCAGCTATTGGAGTAGATAGAATAATCGAAGCTCCTTGGTACAAGAAACTAGCACCACGTATAATGAAGAAGCCAAAAATATATTTCATTCAGCTTGGTTTTGAGGCAAAATTGAAGAGTCTTAATGTTATAGAAATTCTTCGTAAAGCTCATATCTCAATTGCACAATCACTCTCAAAGGATTCTCTCGGAGCACAGCTCGCTATTGCTGAGAAATTAAACGTGCCCTATACAATAATATTTGGACAAAAAGAAGCACTCGAAAATTCGGTAATTGTGAGAAATATGCAGACTCGTTCACAAGAGACCGTTAAATTGAAAAACTTGGCTGACTACATAAAAGAATTAAAATAGCCTATGGTTACAATTGTTCAAAAAGAAAATCCGGTGCTCCGTAAAGTAGCTAAGGCAGTTCCTGTATCACAGATAAAATCTGAGAAGATCCAGACGGTTATAAAAAATATGGTAAAAGCACTTTCTACTCAAAACGACGGTGTGGCAATTGCTGCACCGCAAATTGGTGAATCACTTCGAATATTTGTGGTTTCTGGTAAAATTTTTGATCCAGAATTCAAGCGTGGCAAAGGTGGATCAAATAATAAAAAACTTTATCCTGACTTAGTGTTTATAAATCCAGAATTTGTAAAACTTTCTAAAAAGACCCTCTGGCTACCTGAGGGATGTCTCTCTGTCAGGTGGCTCTATGGAGAGGTCAAACGCTCTACAAATGCCACTATTAGCGCATACAACGAGGAAGGTCAGAAGTTTACACGTGGTGGTGGAGGATTGCTTGCTCATATATTCCAGCACGAGACAGATCATCTAAATGGTGTGCTTTTTATAGACAAAGCCAAAAATATAGAAGAGGGTAAACCCGAAACATACTACGATGACAAATAATCTACGAATTGCTTTCTTTGGTACACCAGAATTAACTATTCCTATACTTGAGGAGTTAAAAAATACAGGTTATACACCAGTGGTTATTGTGACTGGGATGGACAAACCAGTAGGTAGAAAAATGACAATCACTCCGCCTGAACCAAAGAAATGGGCAGAGACCAACGGAATACCAATACTTCAACCAAACAAACTGGATACGGAGTTCATCGCAGAATTCAGAAAACTAAACATTGATTTATCTATCGTGGTTGCATACGGGAAAATCATTCCTGAGGAACTAATTAATATTCCAAGATTCGGGACAATTAATATTCACTATTCCCTACTGCCTAAGTATCGCGGTGCTACGCCAGTGGAAGCAGCAATATTAAATGGAGAAACCGAGACTGGTTTATGTATCCAACACATGCGCTATAAACTCGATTCCGGACCAATTATCAAAATGGAAAAAGTTGCCATTGATAGCGCTGATACTGCAGAAGAATTAAGAAATAAACTAAACACAGTAGGTAAAAGACTCTTAGTAGAAAGTATAGAGGAACTAGTTTCGGGCAATGCAAAGATGATCGAGCAAAACGAAACACAGGCAACTTTCTGTAAGAAAATAAAAAAAGAAGACGGAGAAATAAATTTAGATGATAACGAAACAATTAACTACAACAAATTTCGTGCTTACAATAAATGGCCTAGAACATATTTCTTCGTAGAAAAACACGGGCAAAAAACTAGAGTAATAATCACAAAAGCAAAAATAGAAAACAACGCTTTTGTTATTGAAAAAGTAATTCCCGAGGGTAAAAAAGAGATTTCTTATAATGAATTTCTAAAAACTATTTAGAAGTAAAAGGATTTCTACTTGAAATTCCCTTCAACATCTTTTTCACGCTTCTAGCTCCGCGACGAAATAGTGTATCATTGCGATCTTTTGTTTCTATTAGTTGTCTTTCTATTTCACTTTTTACATCGTCCACAGCAGAGTACAAATCTTCTTTTTCTGATACTGCATAGAAATGCTTTCCGTTTGCATCGAGGCTTATTTCAGCTTTGTATACATCACCATTTTTGTGATGATTTGTTGTCTTACCTACTTCTACATTCATTTGGCTACTTCCGTCTTTACCACGAATAAATTTATCAAGTGTCCCTAATCTTTTCTCCACATATTCTTTGATTGCTTCCGTTAATTCCATATTTGATGCTTTTATTTGTGTGTTCATAAATGTATTTTTTGGTTACTAATACCTCTATTATACCATGGACCCAATAGACACAATTTTTGATGGACTATGGTGCCCTGAGATAATTTTTACTTTTCCCATAGGAACTTTATAGTGCACTGAAAATAACTCACAAACACGCTTGTTGGCCATATTCCTCTCGGCTTTTTCTCTTATTTTAAGAACAAATGTATCACTTGAAGTTTGTTGTAAATCTTCTATTTTTGAATTTGGTGTAACTTTTACCTTGATATACATAGATACTTTGCATTCTAACACCTTTTTTGATAATATGACCCAGTGTTCAAATATTCCCCGGTAGCTCAGCGGTAGAGCAATCGACTGTTAATCGATTGGTCGTAGGTTCGAATCCTACCCGGGGAGCC
>JAYRGZ010000036.1:0-24988 GCA_041907605.1 Minisyncoccota bacterium
CCCATCTTTATAAAGTGATAGAAGTAACTTGTAGAAAACAAGTTGACGGTAATAATTACCATCCGAGTCTTTTGTTAAACCCAAAATATGGTTTCTAGACTTCGGGGAACCAGTTTTGTAATCCACAATATGGACACTACCTGTTGTCACACCGTCAATTCGATCGAGTTTACCAGATAAATATAATCCTTTGGATAATTCAACTTTGTTTATATCAAATTCTGGTATTGCATCCGGTGCAATATTCTCTTTATTTTCTACTAACCATCCTTTTAATGCATTAATACCTTTTTCTAAATATATTTCACTCTCACGACGTGGAAGAGGTTGCTTTACTAGCGCTTCTTCAAATGAGGTGAGAAGATAACTATCGGATACATCCTCATCTTTTCTACGTTTAACATAGCGCTCAATTGCTTTATGCATTGCTGATCCATAGAAGAGATGCGCTTCCCTAGCTTCCGGAAGACGCAAGAGATTTCTATAATAATATCGAAGTGGACAATCTAGATAGTTGTTTAGCGCAGTAGCAGAAAGCCCTTCTTCTTCGAATAACTCTCTTACGTACGAAGCATCTATGTCCTCTCCCATAGTAGAGATAGTTTGTTTTTGCTTTGCAAAAATATGTGGAGCATTTTCTTCGTATTCTTTTTCTATCTGAGAAAGTTCAGGCTTGAATAATAAGTTTGTATCAATCTCTGTGACAAATCTAGACGGAGCTCTCTCACGCTCTGTATCATCACGTTCACTTTCTGTAATAGTGATTGTCTTCTTCGCTCGAGTAATTGCAACATAAAAAAGTCTTCTCTCGTCAGAATCTGGATCCTCCTCTGGTATGACACCGGTTTGAGAAAATACTTCTGGTAAAATTGGAACTTTCTCCATACTTCTCCTTCCTCCCCAAATCCCGTCCATCGCATGCAAAATAAAGACATGCTCAAATTCCAAACCTTTCGCACCGTGCGCTGTCATAAGCCTCACATAACCTTCCTTGCGTGCGATGTTGCGCTTATATGCCAGGCCGTGCCGTCGCATGGTCTCAATTTTTCGAAAAAGATCCGAGAGTTTCGCTTCCGGCACGGCCTGGCAAGTTTCTTCCACGATTTTCATAAACGATCTAATTGTGGCAAAACGTGATAATACATTTTTCGAATCAGTAGCACGTTTTAATATTCCGGATTCCCTGTACACAGTCTCAACATATGTATACAAATCTGTTTCATTAGATAATGAATGTAATCTATTTAGAAGTGACACTAGATTTTCTACTTTTTCAATATCACCAACCTTTGCTGATTGTAATAACTTTTTATCATTCAATACATCCCAAATTCCAATATTATCTCGCCAATTATCATTTGCGTAACGCAAAATCCTCGCACTATCAATCGGAGAAATTCCTGAAATTGGTAATAGTATAAGCGGAGCTAGTGTAGTATCGAGACCAAACTCATAAATAGATTGCAAAACTACAAGCACACTTGCAACGTCTGGTTCTCTTAATAAATCTTCCTTACCTTCTACCCTGTGTGGAATTTCAAATTTAGAGAGAATATCAGACATCTTATTTCCATATTTATTATCACGATAAATTATCGCTATCTCTTCTTTTTTTGTACCTTGATCAATAAGTTTCTTTATTTCTTTTGCTACATAGTAGCGTTCAATCTCGCTAGTAGGCAATATCGCATAAGTAATAGTATCTTTTTCTTTTGATTTGTTTTGTGTGGTGAGGGTATCTTTTCCAAGCAAACTTCCCGCAACATCCAAAATTCCACTATGTGACCTATAGTTCTCGGTAAGTTTAATTAATTTTGCGTCTTTGTAGTGATCTCTAAAATAATAAAAATTTTCTAGTGTTGCGCCTTGAAAACGAAAAATCGCTTGCTTCTCGTCTCCCACAACAAAAAGATTCGGATTTTCATGAAAACTCATAAGTGTTTCAATAATTACATTCTGCGCATTATTTGTGTCTTGATGTTCATCAATATGAACATATTGATACTCCTCTTGAAGTCTTAGTCTTAGATCTCCATCACTTTTAATCGCCTTTAAAACTTCTACAATCATATCGTCGAAATCGTATCTTTTTGTCTCTCTTAATCGTTTCTCGTATTCCAAATAAATTGCTGAGAGGTCGTGGTTTTTGTCCACTAATTTCTTGTCCTCGTTTTCTGACTTTTCTACAATTTCTCGAAAATGCTCAGGTATTATTCCCTCTCTTTTTAATTCGCTTATTGCACTTGATACATCTTTTGTATAAGCGTTTGTAGTACCGTTTCGTTTCAGAAGTGGAAGATTTAAATCATCCATTATTTTATCAATGAGTTCAATTTTATCTGCGTCAGTAATCGTTCGTGATTCTATAATCTCAGGAAATGAATCGTTGTATGTGTCTATAATATCCTGACACCATGAATGAAATGTAGAAATTCGTACACTGTAAGCACGATTGCCTATCAGTGTACTGAGTCTTCTACGCATGTTCTTGGACGCGGCGTCAGTAAAAGTTAATGCGAGAATTTGCTCCGGCGCCGTATCGGTTTTTAACAAGATATTGGCAATACGAAGAGTCAGAACCTGGGTCTTTCCTGTTCCAGGCCCTGCAACAACCATCACAGGACCTTCTATAGTATCTACGGCCTCTTTTTGAGCACTATTTAGTCGCTCATATTCCACTTTGAATTTATCCATGGCCTATTTATTTTCCTGAAACCTAGCATCCATAAAATCACGGCAGAATTGCGAAAGATCATCAACTAGAGAAACCTTATCCTCAATTGATAATTCATTATAATTTTTTATTGTTTTATGGAATTTTTCTAAACTTTTTAATTCCTGCTCGCTAAGTAAGCCATCGTGCTTTAATACCTCTGCTGATTGCAAAACCATAGAAATTCTGTTCCTGCGCAATTTATTATGGTCATAAAAATTATATGCAGCAATATCAGTATCGTGCAGTGATTCTTTAAATTTCCTTCTGTCCTTGTGATCTTTAAAATTATCAAAAATCTTTGGACATTCTAGATATTCGCTCACTATTATTTCAATTTCTTTATCTTCTGTGTCACTTGATAACTTTTGAGCTCTAAATTTATAGACCTTTTCTAAATCGGATTTATCAGGCAATTCAACGTTTGAAATAATATCTTTATAAGATTCAAAGAAAATCTCGTTATAGGGCTTAACTACTATTTTGGGTTCACCTGTTTCCATATATAACTATAATATCCCTTTATGCATAATCTTCAAAACTATTTGAAATCAAGGATTTTTCGTGTAAACTCACGATATGTCCGAAGTAAAACTAGCCACCCAAATGGAGGCTCTCATAGAAAATCTGAAAAACTCTGGCCAAACATACCTAGCAAATGATATTGCGAAGAATTGGGCGAAAACTGTTTTAGAATATTCCAAAGAATTGTGGAATTTTAATGACAACACCCAAATTGAAACTGAGTTAATAAATGCACTGGTAAAAGAATGGAAAAGAATTGGTATAGAAGGCAGCAATATAGAGAAAGCAAAAAATTCTTTCCAAAAGCACAGAACACTTCAAACAGCACCACATCTTGGCCTAACAGAGTCTGCTCGAATGCTCACCGTGAACTGGCTTTCAACCAGAGGGCTACCACCTGATGCATATTATCTAGTAGGAATGTTTTCCGGAATTCCGTTTTCGAACCTGACAAAACCGGGCTGTCTTAATTTCAGTAATGCTCATAGAATTTCCGAGATAATTAGTGATAGTGATGTTGTCGACACTGAACAAAAAATCTCACTATTCCCTAGTATCTTACAAGACCGCATAGTGTACGGAAGTACCATCCCAGAAAAAATGGTCGGGGTAATATCAAACTTAAATCCTGAAATAAAAAAATATTTTACCACACCAACTATTGGAGAATCATATACCAAGTATGCGCTCGGGTCTGTCGCAAAAATTGAGAAAGAAATTCTCAATATTAAAAATGCGATATATTTTGATATTAATGAAGTTATAAGGAATTATTTATTGGAAGTGCTGAAAAATGACAGTCATATAATTTACAAAATACTTTTCAATAATGAATACAGATCTAAAATTGAAAATGAATTTGGAGATGAGGCAATACTTTTCTACGGAACGTATTTATCTTCTAAATATGAATCAATGGAGAAACTTTATATCAAAAATGGCACACTCCATGGGCAACATCACGATATTGAAATTACGCCAGAAAATATTATTGAGAAGATCGAAAGCGGTTCACTTTGTCCTGGACTTTTCTTAGTCTATTTAATTCTCACATTTATAAATCATATACAGTGTTTAGGGAGTTTCGCTCAAGCAGAATATCTACCGCGCTACGGCGGAGGACTTTTGAAGACTGGTATCTTTGACTCAGATTCAATTAAGAATGCACCAGTAAACAATCTCACTACAGGTATGCTTGCAGACCCAGATCTTCACGATATTACCCCACTAGACATACTGCTTGGTTCAAAATGGAATCCAGACGAGAATATGTACTTTGGCGAATTACTTTTGGGAATAGAAAATCTCCTCTACAAGCCAAAGAAATAAATGTGGTAAAGTACTACTCATGAGACACGTGCATTTTATCGGAATATGTGGCAAAGGAATGGGTGCGCTTGCAGTATTACTAAAAGACCAGGGAGACATAGTTACTGGATCTGATGAAGGCTTTTATGAGCCCATGTTTTCATATCTGAAGGACCACGGAATTGATTTTAAGACCCCGCATAGTAAAGACAACATCCCCGAGGATACAGATATCTTTGTGATTGGAAAACATGCCAAATTGACAGTGGAGGAGAACGAGGAAGTACGGACTGCATTTGAAAGTGGTAAGCCAATAACAACGTTCCCAGAAATGCTTGGGGAGATATCTAAAGGTAAAGAAAACACTGTAGTGGTTGGAAGTTATGGTAAATCCACCTGTACCGCCCTACTTGCTCATATTTTGAAAGAATCAAACAAAGATCCAAGTTTTTTCATCGGAGCTCTACCTATAGATATAAAAGAAATGGCGTATCTTGGAAATGGAAATGATTTCATACTAGAAGGAGATGAATATCCTACTTCCAATACTGATAAAAAATCCAAGTTTTTATATTTAAACGCGAAACATGTATTACTCACTTCTGGGGAGCATGATCATATAAACGTATTCCCAACCCTAGAATCGTATCTGAAACCTTACATAGAACTCGTTAATTCACTTGAAAGCGACAGTATTCTCGTGGCCTGCATAAATAATCCAAATGTTTCAGAAATAATTACCGATACAAAAGCAAAAGTTGTTTCTTATGGTTTAGAAAATAATAGAGAATGGTGCACGAGAAATATAGAATTCGGTGAAATTACAAAATTTGATTTGTATTATAAAGATAAATTTATTACCAATCTTGAGACCCCTCTTTTAGGTCGTCACAATATTGAAAACATTGTTGGAGTCTGTGCTATGGCACTATCCAGAAACCTAGTTACAATAGAGGAAATCAAAAAAGCGATATCGGGTTTCCATGGTGTAACTGGAAGATTAGAAAACAAAAATATAAATTCTTCTGTAATTTTGTTTGAAGGATATGGGTCATCGCTTGAGAAAACGACTTCCCTTTTTGAAGCACTAAAATTGCATTATCCTGACCGAAAAATTGTTACAGTATTTGAGCCTCACACATTTGGTTGGCGAAACAAAAATAACCTCTCCTGGTATGAAGAAGCTTTCAACGGAAGCTCTGTAAATTTAATACTAAAACCTCCAACTCATGGTAGAGATAGCCACGAACAACTTACACTCGACGAAATTGTATCTGAAACTAAGAAAAATTTTCCTGATACATTTGGATTTGAGGATGGAAATTATGTACTGGAGAAATTAGACAAAATTCTAGAACCTAATGATATCGTAATTATGGTTACCTCCGGAGATTTGCTTGGAATCCGTGGTGAAATTGCAAAATTAATTGAACAAAAATTTCCTAATTAATTCGCATTATTTTGAGACACTGCCATAAACATAGTATGGTTTAGAACCTCGATCATATAGGAGACATTATCGTATGGTGAATTCTTCTCCATTTTAGATAATATTTCCGAAGAAAATGCATTAGGCACTATCTGACTAAATGATAGACCGATTTCATTTAAATCATTTTTTGAAAGCACAACCCATCTAGGTTTACGTAGATTATATGTGTGCATTGCAGTGTCGCAGTGTATCAATAAATCGTACTTACGATTTATAAAGCCAAAAAGTTTTGAATTTAGGGTATAGGTAATATCTAGGGTTGTATCTTTGTAATAAAGTCTTTTGATACGTAAATCATTTCCAACATAATCCTCAGCCCAGATTTTCAATTCTGCAAATGTGTTAATTCCCATGGGTCTGAAAATATCTTTCATCTCTTGTGTAGATAAACCATTTGGATTTCCTTGGCCATTTATTATAAGTGCCCCATCTATGATCTGTGTATTAATATTTTTCTGTTTTAAATCTTCAGTTCGTGCAGTGTCATTTACTTCACCGCTAATAACTTCCGTGTTTGTATCATAGTGAAAACCAGAAATATAATTATTTACATACAAATAAGTCCCTCCCACTCCATTCCCCAAACCAGAAGGATGAAAAGTACCAGGGATATCATACCCTGAGACATCAACGCCATTTCCATTTTGCACATATCCACCAGTATTTGTTCCACCGCCAACAGTACCTCCGCCTGAAACAACATCCCCACCCACGACACCTGGTTGGTTTGTGTTAATAGTTGGATTTGAATAAAAAGACTGTGGTGTTGTGTCTATCAGGCCATCATTACCAACGACATTCATAGCAAATATTGTAATTGGAATTGAAAGCAAAACTGAGAGTGACGATACAAATATTTTCTTTCGATTCATATTATTTTACTACCTCTGCTTCTATAACTTTGACTGCTTCAGGTGCTACGGTAGAATTATTTTTCTCTTTAAGCTTGTTGTATACATATCCCATACTTATAAATGATATCGGTATTGTAACCAGAAGTCCTACACCAAGTAGTAGTGCACCAATTATATTTATACCTAAAAGTGTTAGCAAGAAGTAGAAAATTTGTAAACGGTTGTTCTTCGTAAGCTCCCTACTTCTCTTTAGCGATGCAATTGGCTTTTCTTTTTCATCAATCAATATATATCCGTAAAATAAATAGGTAGAAGCCCATATAACACCAGGGAAAATTAGTAGAATCAACCCAAAAAGTGTCATAAAGAAGAAGAGAAAATACGCAACCATATAATCCAAAAATCTATGTGTTTCACTCAGTATGTCCATAAATTTTATCTTAAAATCCTTATAGATAGAAAGAGAAATCCGGATTATTCCCATTGCAGATACGAGTTGCACTACGAGTGCGACTATTTTAAATAGAGTTGAAGCCATCGGTGCGTAATCATCTGTGAGCTTCTGTAAACCATTGAGTACTGCAGAAATCATAAAGAGTACAACCAATATACCAATTAAAACACCCGTGTTTTGCTTGAATTTCTTGTAACCGAAACTGAGAGCCTCCTTTATAGAAAAAGCGTATGTGTTCATAGTGTTTATTATATCAAATTATGACCAATTTGTGAGTCGAATTGGTCAGAGGTTTTAAGCCCTTTTTTGTCACCAAGTATGTATCTTCTATTCTTATTCCACATTTTCCTTTGATATATATCCCGGGCTCTATTGTTATAACCATTCCCGTTTTGAAAATTGGTTTTTCAATTTTGTAATAAATTTTGGGATTCTCGTGGATTTTAGTTCCTACACCATGTCCAAGTGTATGAATAAAATATTTATTGTATTTTCCTAGGACCCTACGGGCAATTTGGTCTGCTAGTGCACATTTGATACCAGGAAGCGCAATACGAGCAGATTTTTTATGAGAAAGTAAGACTAAATTATAAAGATCTCTTTCCGATTTTTTAGGAACTCCAACGTAGAGCATTCTTGTCATATCAGACATATATTTTTTATAGATCACTCCAAAATCAACAATTACAAAACCAGAGAGTTTTGAATTTGTTGGTTTAGGATGAATTTCATTTCCCGCACGCGCTCCTGAGGTAACAATAGGATCAAAACTTGATTTCAATCCCCTCTTTTTTATTTCAGCTAAAATAAAATCATGCAATTCAATTTCAGTTTTTGATTTTGCATTTTTACAGACAATATCAAATATCTGATCAGTGATTTTGCACGCACTAGAAATTTTCTGTATCTCTTCTTTATTTTTTATCTGTGCCATTTTGATCTCCCCATCTCCAATATGGTTTATCACCTTTTAGATAACAAATAATTATTAAAATAATTGTGAGTACTATGAACGGCAACGCAAAACCAATCAATGTATCAGAATTTGAATGTGAGGTGGCATCAACTTTTCTAAAAAAGAAGATAGCTAGCGCAAGATAGACAAACAATACTATCCAGCCTTCTATAGAAACTGGAACCCAGCCCAAACCATATCGTTTTGCTTTAAACCATTTTTCCATGTTTAGTACAAAGACCGTCTTTACAATTAGTACATCCGTCACAATCAGGATGATTGCATTTGTTGCAACCGCATAAATTACACATTCCGCAACCACACATTTTTTTTGATACTGACCAATTTCCAGGACCAATTGTTGCAATTCCCATTACTAGGGCAAACATTGCAATATCTAATTCAGCATAGAGATATCCCATTTTTAACTTCACTAGTGTGGTTGAAAATACCATTATAATTGCTAGTAATATACCTGCATATTGGGTAAAAATTCCTAGCAGCATTAGAAGTCCACCTAAAACTTCAATTGTTGCGACAGCGTATACCCAAAACACTCCTAAGCCCAGAGTACTGAAAAAAATTATTGTCTGATCGATTGATTGGAATTTACCTATACCATGACCAATAAAAACTAATCCAATTACTACTCTCATCAAGAAGAGTCCGAAATCCTTATTACAACACCATCTTAATAAATTTTTTTTCATCATATGTAAAATACTAATTATTTTTAAAATCTATTGCGCAAGAATTAACACAAAAATGTTTATTCGTTTTTGTCTCATGATCATCAAATAAATGTCCTAAATGAGATTTACATTTTGAGCAGACAACCTCTGTTCTTTTCATTCCGAGGCTGTTGTCTTCTCTATATTCCACACTTCCGGGTATTGCATCCTCAAAAGCTGGCCAACCTTGAAGTCCTATCGGGCCCTTGGATGAATCGACTTTTGCGTCAGAAGCAAATAAAGTCTGGCCACATACTTTACATGTATACATGCCCTTCTCGTTGTTATTCCAGTACTTATTATCGAAAGGCTTTTCTGTACCGCCCTCTTGGGTTACATGATATTCCTCTTTGGTTAGTTTAGATTTAAGTTCTTCTTTGTCCATATATTTATAATTCTACCATGAGTGTCAAGCAAATATTGAAACAAGTAATAAAACACCTGTTCCCAAAATTATGTACGAGGTGACTCTATTAATCTTTTCTAGATCAAGTGGCAGATATTTTTTGTGAACATAACTAATCAATCTTGTAAAAAGAAACCAAAATATTATAGAGCCGAGAACAATTCCTGCGACAAATGTAGCTAGACTATAATTATCCCTAGGACTAATATGAACTCCAAATGAACTAAAAAGAAAACCATAAGTAATAATTAAAATCGGATTCGTAATATTAAGAAAGAAAGTAGATATACTCTCACTAAGTGGATTATAGTCTGAGATCGTGAGTGCTCCTTCTGGAATTTCTTTCTTTAACCCTTTCAAAGCTATAAAAATTAGTAACCCTGAGGCAATGATACGAAGAGGAATTCTGTATATAAGTATGTGCGAAGATATGTGCGACAATCCAAACGAAACTATAGAGACATAAAAAATATCTGAAATAACCGCTCCAAGAACTGAATACATTCCTGCTTTTGGCCCTGAGATAAGTGTGCGTCTAACACATAGAAACCCAACAGGTCCAGTGGGTAGAGATATAAGGGATCCAATAAATATTGCTTTTAGGAATAACATATCAGGAATAACGTTTAGACAGTGAACTAAAAACTAAATCAATTTCCTCCGGGTGATCTATGAAGTCAATTGTCTTTTTATCAATATTATTCTTAAGATCCTTGAAATAAATAAATTTACCATCGATAACATCGTGTTCACCATGGACCACATCACTTTCATCAAAATCTACTCCTACTAAATACACTGTTACAAATTGTCTTGTAATTTTGCCATCGCGTCTTTTTTCTATTTGTTTTATCTCACCCAGATTTTCAAATTTGTCTTCTTTTATATTAAGACCGAGTTCTTCCTGTATCTCTTTTCTGGCAGTCTCTAATGTTGTGTGCCCTGAAGTTACATAACCTCCTCCAGCTTCTCCCCATTTACCAGGGTTATTAAACATTTTAAAAGACCGCTGTTGTATATATATCTCTTGTTTAGAATTTATAAGCCAGACATGTGTAGATCTACACCATAAACCCTGTCCTACTACATCATCTAGCATTCCAACTTGGCCTGTTGAATTACCCTTGTCGTCTAAAACTTCAATTGGTTCAAGTGAACGAACAACCGTCTGACCATCAAGTTCTATAATTTCTTCCATGCCCTAGTATAACAGGACTACTTCTTTTTTGGGACATTCGTCCAGATTTTTGGGTCTTCAAGGCCAAGCACCCACATAGAATACCCATGGAGTTTGTATTTTTTTACTAGCGCTGTTTTTGTAAGAAAACTTTTACTATTCTCATACCAAGCTTTATATAAAACATTGTCCTTTTCATATCGCATCCAAGGTGTACCGAGTTCTGCGCTATACCCAATCTCTGTATATCTCTTCTCCTTCAACCTATCACCAATTTTTTTGTATCCACCGGTTCCTACAAATTGATCTGTCCCATCGTACCAATGCCAGGTATAGGCAGGAATACCGAGAGAAATCTTTGATGAGGGAATCTGTGTTATTGCATAGCGCATGATGTTTTCCATCCACGGTAACGTCGCGGCTGGACCCGGAGAAAATGGTTGATCATAAGTCATTATAGATACGAAGTCCGCTGCTGCTCCTATTCGTGCATAATCAAATGCACCAGACCAATTTAGCCATGAGAGTTCTGGATATTCTTTGTAAGAATTTTCATCTATTGCAGCCACTGCGACGGAGAACTGTAGTTTAGATTTGTGAAATTCCTTTCCTGCCCTTTCTACAAAAGATGCATATAATTCCTTATCGGCTGATGATATGTGCTCAAAATCAAATTGCCAACCGACATATTTATGAATTAGCGCTTCAGAGATCATATTGA
Organism: Minisyncoccota bacterium; assembly: GCA_041907605.1. Classification (GTDB taxonomy): domain Bacteria; phylum Patescibacteriota; class Minisyncoccia; order Phycocordibacterales; family UBA9973; genus JAYRGZ01. The sequence goes on from JAYRGZ010000036.1 coordinate 11,337, forward strand.
GTATCGCCGCATTCTGGGCCACATCGCTTGTAAGCAATGAATGCATACCATCTTGGCTAAATTGTTTGTTTACGACAAGAGGCATGAGTTTAATGTGATTTTTATTCACGACCTCCATTACCCGATCCGGAATTTTGCCTTTCAGAATTCCAAACTCGTCTACGTTATATGACTGTGGCGCGAGGATATCTATACGCTTTGCGTTGGCCTTTAGTGAGTTATAGGCATTGATATTGTCTACATAGTAAAAGAGCTTCACTGGTGCCTTTGCAGTGGTTTTAGCTAGTGCCATGCTTGGCAGAAGGCAGAAAGTTATCAATATAGCTATGTATATACGTGTTTTCATGAATTATTACTCATTGTACCCTGAAATACTCACTTGTTGTATAATTTAACGATACCAGAGACGGTACGTGACTTATTATGAACGGAAGTGAAGAAATAATTAAACATGTTGGCACCCTATCATATATTGGGATTTTTTTTGTTTCTTTCCTGGCCAATGTATTTGTACCCATACCAGAAGAGATAACGATCCTAGCGATAGGGTATGTCGCAGGTACAGGTAAAATCTCGCCTTTTATCGCTGGGCCACTTGTGATCCTGGGTGCACTTGCATCAGATCTGATGATGTTTGAATTATCCCGTCGTGGCAATAGACTTATAAAGATAGCCCATGATAAATTCTTTTCAAAAATCGTTCCGCTAAAAGATGAATTTGTAAACGAGCACATTCATAAAATAATCTTTTTCTCCAGATTTATGATTCAAATGCGGTTCTTTGGACCATTTCTCGCTGGAAAAATTAAAACCAGCTACAAAACATTTTTCTCCTATGATCTACTCGCACTCACTGTATACGTGACATTTCTAATGTGGGCTGGACACTATTTCGAAAGTCGCATTTCAAAAATTTTTGATGGTATAGGACAATTTAAAAATATACTATTTGGTGTTATCGGTATTGTGGTACTAATTGGAATATTTAAATACATTCGTACAAAGTTTGTGAAGTATATTGAGGAAAGAAATAAATAATGCGGAGGCGGAGAGATTCGCCAATACTATGGCTGGTACTTTTCCACCTCGCTTCACTCGTATGGAAAAGTCTTTCGAATCTCACCCGTAAGCAAAGTAGTTTGCTTGCTCACCTCCGCAGTTTTTCACTGCGTTTTAAAACTGCGGAGGCGGAGAGATTCGAACTCTCGATGCCTTGCGACATGCTACCTTTCCAAGGTAGTGGAATAAACCACTATCCGACGCCTCCTAGCGCCCTAATACTTTACTATCTTTCTTAATATCCGCAAGGAGATTGTTGAGAGAATAAAACCTATCACTGGCACGAGTGCTTTTAGAAAAATATCTGTCTCCTTAAGAGTATATAGGAAAAGACAAATAATTAAATACGTAAGTATGGCTATAGAAATCCTGCGGAGAATACTTCCCTCCCATTTTTTGTCAGACTCTACTCTTTTATTACGCTCTTCAATTTTTGATATTCGTTCTTCTATATCCATATTACTTACCTAAAAGTGCTTTCACTCTTTCCTCTACCGGAGGATGAGTCATAAATAGCTTTCCGATTTTACGAATATTACCAAATGGATTAGCGATGAATAGATGTGCAGTAGCTTGATTTGCATTTTTCATCGGAGCTGAATACTGTGAAATTTTTTGCAGTGCACTAGCAAGTCCCTCTGGATAACGTGTGAGGAGTGCACCTGAGGCATCCGCGAGAAATTCCCTTTTGCGGGAGATTGCGAGCTGTACGAGTGTTGCAAATATGGGTGCGAGAATCGCAAGTATAATACCTATAAGCACAAGAATTCCACCGGCTTTACTATCATTGTCGCGACTTCCTCGGCCAAACATATTTGAATGAAGAAAAATATTAGCAATCAGTGATATGAAACCTGCCAGTACCACGGCAATAGTACCAACCAAAATATCTTTGTTGCCTACATGTGAAAGTTCGTGGGCAGCAACTCCTTCGAGTTCAGTCTTGTTTAAAATTTGTAATATTCCAGTAGTGAAAGCCACGGCTGCATGCTCTTTGTTTCTACCTGTGGCAAATGCATTGGGTGCAGAATCGTTGATGATATACACCTTTGGTTTTGGTAAACCAGCAGTAATAGATAAATTCTCTATGATATTGTGAAGCTCTCTATATTGTGTTTCATCAGCTGGTATTGCCCCTGAGACCCTTAGGGCGATCTTCGCACTATTCCAATATGCAAAAATATTCATAAGTATAGAAAAGACGAAGAACCCATACAAAATATTTGGGTTGCCGTATATTTGGGCGAAAACAAATCCGATTGCCACAATCAATACCAAAAACGTGGACATAAGTAGCCAAGTTCTACGAACATTTTTATCTTGTTGTGTATATAAAGTAGCCATGAATAGTCATTCTACTAAAAAAACTGCTAAATACAAATAGTCCTAGAAACTCTTTGCCTGCTCAAAATAGTATTGGTTTATGAACAATTTTCCCTCTTTTGTATCCAAAAATTTCTTATACATTTCAATATTCCCTTTTATAGACAATATTGAATACGGTGAGAGCATTCCAGAAAATATTTTAAATATATTTAAATCATTTACATCATTCTCGATATTTTCTCCATTTTTAATTTTCTTCAAGAGGATATGGATTTTTTTATCTACGTGCACACCCAAACTAGTCTTTGGAGTGCTATTTGAGAAAAAGCCAAAAAGTACCAATAGCGTTCCTGAAATACTTGTCATATACACATAGAGCGTTAGTACTGTACCCCAATCTACGTCAGAATTTATAATTACGAAAAAGTAAGAAATCACAAAAAACAAAATTCCGAGAATTATATTGAAGCGATTTCGATTCATATTTGTAGTATACAGTTTCAAATCATACGCCTCATGTTGTGAGAAATTATGTAATTTCATAATACTTACTCCTTGTGTTTCCTGATACATACGAAGCTTTTCAGAAAATGTATGGAAAAAAGAGACTCTAGTTTTGGCTCCCTTGAAGAGTTGTCCATGCCAATAATATGACACTAGGCTTTTATCAAATTGACTTGTTATAACACTAGGATCAACTATGAGTTTGAGCTCTGTATCCTCTGTTAACTCTGTTCGAAGTGGATAGACATTCGACATACTTATATGCCCTACTTTAATTAGCTCAATCATTCGTGCGAGTAGTATCCTTTCTGTAATTGGTTTTCCAGAGACGAAAGCGAGGGTGTGTACAGGGATATTTTTTATTGAGACATCTGAAATAATTTTCACCCGATGTAACCGAATATATGAGGAGATCAGATAAACAAACACAATTAGTGTAGAAATTATGGGTATAACAGTCAATAAAAATGTATTACCCGTCTCAACAATTTTGCCGAGAAGTGTATCAACTCGCGTATAGAAAACAGGTAGAAAAAGATTAACTACGGCAATAAGAAATAAGTAGAATAAATTCTTGTCAGGAGTCTGATTGTAATCAGGAGTATTCACTTTGTTTTATTTTTATTGGTAGAAGATTGGAATGTCTATGTATTTGTCGTTCTGAGGTAAATCAGATGGATTGTCATTCTTGATTCGTAAGTATCCTGAACCACTAGGTATTCCAGTAGCATCTATTGTACCAGTAAACGATACAGGGTCGCTTGTCATCCAGTCACTTGTAGCTGTAATATTTCCGCTCTTTAAAACCACTTTATTTGCATCGAGAAGTTGCATACCGGCATTGGCCTCAAAGAAATAAGCACCTTTCACTGATCCTGTAACTGTGATTTTGCCCTTTATAGTATCTCCTGGTTTAACTGAAAGCGACACTAGATCATCTTTGTTGCCAGTGATTTCAAGATTTGGAGTATAGTCTGGTCCACCTGCATTATCCTTGATTTGTGTTTGTCCCAAACCCGGAAGATACGTCTCTTTATTTTGAAGCATTATACGAATCGCGAAAATCATCAAAATAATCAAAACTAGTAGAAGTACAGTGTTTAACTTTGATCCAAAAAACCAATATTCCTTTTTATCCATTTCATTTTGCATAATATATTTATTTACTTATAAATATTAAGACGTATGAGATGTCGAACCATTACTTTTTAGGTATTACCTAAAAACTAGAATTTCACTTCCACCGGATTCTGAGCAACATCGTTGTCGGCTAGATCAAAGAATTCCATACTCTTAAAAGCAAACATATTTGCAACGATGTTTCCTGGAAACATTTCAATTTTCGTATTTATATCTCTAACATTTGTATTGTAGAATCTTCTGGCAGCTTGGATTTTGTTTTCTGTATCAGAGAGTTCGCGCTGGAGTTCTAGGAAATTCACATTCGCTTTTAGATCTGGATAAGCTTCAGCAATACCAAAAAGTCCAGTGATAGCCTGACCAAGTACTGCCTCAGTTTTTGAGTGTTCTCCTGCAGTTTTCGCACCCATTGCAGCACTACGTGCTGCTGTCACCTTCTCAAATGCAGTAGACTCGTGTGATGCGTATCCTTTTACAGTATTTACCAAGTTTGGGATAAGGTCGTAGCGACGCTTGAGTTGTACCTCAATGTCTGCCCAAGCTTCCTTTGCGCGATTGCGGAGTGTTACCAAACCATTAAATACTCCTACTACGTATAGGATGAAGAGAACTATTACACCTAAAATTATATATATTATTGTCATGTTTTATATGTTATTCGTAATCTTATTATTATACCAAAAATGCCCCTTTGGGGCATTTTTGTAAAACTTATTAAATTCTCTATTTTTTACCTCCCTTTTTATTCTTTGATTGTAACCCTTCAACCACAACTAATAGTGGTGAGGCAACAAAGATTGATGAGTAAGTTCCAAAGAACATACCAGTCACGAGAACAAGTGAGAAATTCTTTGTAGTTTCAGGTCCAAAGAAATAAAGTGACAGAAGTGCAATTATAACAGTGAGTGATGTATTGATTGAACGAGTAAATGTTTGAGAAAGACTCTTACCAACTGTCTCTGCAAAGTTTGTAGTGCCGTGACGTAGATTTTCACGAATTCTATCAAACACCACAATTGTATCTGAGACTGATAGACCAAGCACTGTGAGAAGTGCTACGACAAAGAGTGTATCTACCTCTGCTCCCTTGAAATGTCCTAGAAGTGCGAACATGCCTGATGGTATTGCCACATCGTGTACTAGTGTGACGATAGCTATCAAACCGTATTTCCATGAAGAAATTGGTTTAGAAACTTTTCTAAAAGCGAAGGCAATAAATAGCACAATCGCTGTACAGACTAGGATGATCGCTACGATTGCTTTGCGGGTAAGTTCATTACCAACTGATGGACCGATAGAGTTGAAATTCTTCTCCTCTACTTTTTGTTTTCCACCCATAGAAAGCGCACTTAGTACTCCCTGTCTTTCTGTCTCTGAAAGTGTTCGTGTCTTGATTATATATCCTTTATCACCAGTCTCTTGAATTATTGGCTCGCCAAGGTTTAGTGGCTTAAGTGCATTTTCAATATCTTGTGGTTGTGGTCGTGCGTCAGCATAGGATACTTCCATCAGTGCCCCACCTTTGAAATCGATACCAAATTGAAGTCCGAAGATTGAGATAATAGCAATTGATCCTAGCACAAGTAGTGCAGAGATAGTTAGAAATACTCCTTTGTTTTTTATGATAAACATATTATTTTGAATTTACGTTAGCACCACTAAAACCCGACCCGAAAAGAAATCCTGTAATCTTGTTTGATTTTTGTATACCAAGTGCATAGAGGAATAGACGTGAGAATGTAATAGCAGAGAGCATGGATATCACAACACCAATTCCGAAAGTTAGCGCAAATCCTTTGATAAGCGCAGTACCAAACCAGAATAGTATTACAGATGTTATAAGACTTGAAGTGTTCGAATCACGAATTGAGAGCCATGCACGATCAAATCCTTTGTGTATTCCATCTCGAATACCACTGTTTTGTCTTAGCTCCTCTTTAATACGTTCAAAGATCAAGACATTCGCGTCCACTGCCATACCAATAGATATGATAAATCCAGCGATACCCGCTGCTGTAAGGGTAACAGGAATTAATTTAAAGAGTGCAAGAACAAGAGAAATGTATATAGACAGTGTAAGCACTGCAATCAGGCCTGGTAAGCGATACCAAAGCACTAGGAATATTGCGATAGCAAGAAACCCAATCATACCAGCCATAAGTCCTGCGTTGATTGCCTTCTCACCAAGAGATGGACCAATTGTCTGTGTGGAGATGAGTTCAATAGGTACAGGAAGTGCACCAGAATTTAGTCGTCCTACGAGAGTCTTCGCTTCTGCTGGAGTGAATGTTCCAGAAATTTGCGCACGGCCACCTGATATTGCTTCTTGAACTACTGGAGTTGAAATTGGTGCACCATCTAGAAATATTGCAACAGTTTTTCCAATGTTTGCTTTTGTAATTTGTTCAAATAATTTAGCTCCTTCATCATTGAAAATTAGAGAGACAATCGGCGCGCCTGTATTTTGGTTAAACTCAAGCACTGCTTTTTGTAGAAATCGTCCGGTGAGTTCTGTTGAAACATATTTGTTGTCGTAGAGACTGCTTGCATCAATTTTCACAACACCGTCTGGTCCTACTGTAGCGTTTTGAGGTTTTGTTGCTGCATTTGGATCTGGATTTTCTGTTTTGAATTCTAGTGTTGGTGTCTGACCAATCATCTCAACAGCTTTCTGTACATCAGTCACACCTGGTAAATCCACAAGTAGACGATCCTCCCCTCCGTTTGCAAATCCAGCTTTCTGAACTTGAACAATAGGTTCTGAAACTCCAAATATATTTACACGTCGCTCTATTACGTCACGAAGTGAAGCCATCGCATCTGCAACTTCCCCTGTTGCTACTTTAGAAACATCAGCCTTGTAAATCAAATGTGTTCCACCTGATAGATCTAAACCGAGCTTAAACGGAAACTTAGTAAACCAAGCTGGCGCTTTGAGCTTGTGAGCGGATTCGAGTTTAGGTTCTGACGTATAGACGAAATAACCGATAGCGATTCCGACAATGAGTATAAGTAGCGCTGATATTCTTGTTTTCCACATAATGGGCTTATTCTACTGGGTTCTAAGCCATTTTGCAAGAAAAAGTAACCCGGGCAGATTTAATGGAAATATACTGCCAATACTACGAGCCCAAGTAGTATTCTATACCAACCAAAAGACTTGAAACTCATACGATTTATGTATTTGTAAAACAATCGCCCTACAAAATATGTTACGATCCCAGAAATACAAAATCCTACTATTATATATTTCCACTCTGTTTGCGAGAAATGAATTCCGGTTTTATATATGTCGTATGCACTAGCGAGAAATATTGTTGGTAATCCTAATAGAAATGAGTAAGCGACAATGCTCTGGCGTGACAATTTCATCGCGATTCCAGAAATAATAATCGCGCCAGAACGTGATACTCCGGGCACTACTGCCAGAGCTTGCGCTAAACCCATCAAAAATGACTCTTTATTTGAAAATGTTACGACTTCCCTTTCTACCACATCCTGACCTTTGTATTTATTTTCTACCAAAATTATGATAATTCCACCCAAAATAAGAGCCATCGCAATAACTAAAGTATTACCAAATAAAAATCCTTTTATAAATTTATAGAGTGCAAATCCAATTATAATTGCAGGAATAAGCCCTACGATTATTTGCTTGAATGGAATACCTTTGCGAATTATTGGCCAAAGAACTGGGATAATTCCAATCATGGCACCGGATTGGATAATAACTTCAAATGATTTCAAGAAATCCGTTTGCGGAATTGATAATAATTGTGAGACTAGAGATAGGTGCGCAGTAGAAGAAATAGGTAAAAATTCTGTTATTCCCTCAACTATTGAAAGTATTAAAGTATGTAGCATTACCATAAATATGTTTTGAAAAAATGATTAAAAATTAATGCGACTAAAACTCCAACTATCCACCCTGTTACAACATCAATTGGATAATGTACACCTAAATTAATCCTAGATATTCCGATTATTAGCGCAACAATGCTTGTAATTATACCGATGCGAAAATCAATACTGAATGCTAAAAAAGCAAGGGCCGAATATACAGCCGCATGCTCAGACGGAAAAGAATATCCTGTTGAATGTGTAAATGTATGTATTGTATTGTGAGTGATATACGGTCTTGGAATTTTTGTAATTCTTTTTATGGTCTCTGAGAGTAACCATGATGTAAGAAGTGTGGAGAAAATTAGCGCAAAAAAATACATCTTCTGTGTGACATGCGTATAGGCGTAATAGCAAAAAAATATTGGAAATATTACGAAAGCAAAAATCCCGGAGAAAAATACAGAAAGCATAGAAACTATTCCGGAAACACTTGTTAGCCTATTTAGAAAATAAAGGATATTAATATTTATGTTCATTTAATTTATTCTGTGCGGATAATACGATATTTTTCATTAGACATGCGACCGTCACTGGCCCTACTCCACCTGGAACTGGAGAGAGTACACTTGCGACATCTTCAATACCTAAAGTATTTACGTCTCCTACAATTGAACCATATGATTCTGAGGTACCGGCGTCTATTATTATGACACCTTCTTTTATCATTGTCTTATCAATTAGCCCGGCACGACCTGTAGCACAGATTAAAACATCAGCATTACGAGTGACACTACCAATATCTTCCGTACTACGATCAACAACTACAGGTGTAATACCAATATTGTTAAGCATTTTATAGACTGGTTTACCAACCAAATCACCTTTGCCTAAAATTACAAAATTTTTATTTTTTAAATCAACATCGAGCGAATTTATAATCTCCATCACAGCTTGAGCTGTAGGGAAAATAAAACCTGGATTTCCGTCGTAAAATTTTTTTGAATTTACTTCTCCTGTTGCGTCTACATCAATGCTCGGATCAATACGATCTAAAACTTTTTTTGTATCAATGTGTGCAGGAAGTGGCAATTGTACAATCAGTCCACACATTCGAGGCGTGGAATTTAATTTATCAATTTCTGAAAGAAGTTCCTCTGTGGTGATTGATTCATCAAACTGTGCCTTCAAAAACTCAATACCGATATCAGTGGCAGTCTTTTCCTTCATTCTGACGTATTGCATTGAAGCACTGTCTCCCCCAACCAAAATATCACTAAAAATAGGTTTATGGGGAAGAAGTTCAATATCACTTTTGAGTGATTGTAAAATATTATTTCTTATTTCTCTTCCATTAATAATCTCCATAGATTTATGATTAAAGATTTAAGATTTAAGTAAATACATAATTTCTTAGCATACTTTCAACTTTAATCTCTAACCTGCTTACTGTTAAATGCCTAAGAATTCATTCTTCATATCATCCGGATGTGCGACCCTTCTATACTGTTTCATTGATGAAAGTATGCCAAGAGCGGCAAACTCTGTAACAAGATGTGACCCACCATAACTCATAAATGGCAGGGTTATACCCGTGACCGGCATAAGACCAATATTCATGCCGATATTGATGAGTATATGACTTAAAAGAAAAATTGCTACTCCCATACCAAAAAGCATTTCAAAATTTGTAGCACCATGTAGTGCAATAGACAAAATACGTAAAATCAAAAGTATATACATTATAAAAATGAGTACCGATCCTACAAATCCCCATTCTTCAGCAAATGCCGCAAAAATAAAATCCGTCTCGTACTCTGGTAAGAATTGTAAACGTGATTGTGTACCAAAACCTATTCCCTTACCAACTATCTGACCACTACCTACTGCTATGGTTGATTGGTAAGCATTATATCCACTTCCTTGAACATCTGAGAGCGGATGAATAAAATTCAGTATTCTATCTTTTTGATATGGCTTAAACACAAAACCCCATAGTAGAACAAACCCAATGAGCCCAATACCAAATACAATTATTAAGTGTTTTCTAGAAATTCCTGAAACCAAAGTCATACCAAACCAAATAAGAAATATAATAATTGCACTACCAAAATCAGGTTGAAAAAACACTAGGAGAAATGGAATCAGGGCATAAAATCCTGAAATAAATATATGTTTAGAGTGTGCGATTTCCACATGTCTTCGTGAGAAGTATTTCGCAAGTATTAGTATTACAATTAATTTCATAAAATCAGAAGGTTGAAGTGAAAAACCACCAAGCGATAACCAGCTTTTTGCACCGTGTGCGACGTGTCCAACAATAAATAAGATCAGTAGTAGGGCTGAGAAGAAAATAAAGAGCCACACAAGTACATCTGTGCGTTTTAGAAATCTCACATCAAACGTAGCAAAAACAAAAAATACTAGTATTGAAATTGAAATCCAAATAATTTGTTTGAAGAAAAAATGATTATCTGCAGAAAACGTACTCATAGTCACGAGTCCAGCAATAAGAATAGGCAATGTGAAGGCAAGCAGAGAAAAATCAATACGTTTTTGTATGTTTTCTAGAAATTTCATAATTGATTATTGAAAAGAAACTTTAAAAGGATTGTATCTTGGAATAATTTCTTTACGCACAACCTCCCCTAAAAATGGCTTCTGCCAAGTGAAATAAACATTTGTCTCGGCAGATGGAGCAAGTTCTTCTATATATGATTTTGCAACACCGATAGCATTGTCATCCTTATCATATAGGATCGCTATAACATCAATATTATCTACAGTATATAGCTGTGACTGATTATAAATTGTAGCCTCATATTTGGGTTTTGTATCAGTATCACTTAACACTTCATTTTTGGAAAATACTCCTAAATCTCCAATTCTTCTGTCGGTCATAATCCATACTGGATCAGCTAGAAATGTAAACTGAGTAAATTTCGGAACACGATTTTGAACCTTTATCGCACTCTCATATATTGCAGAATTACTATTTGGTCCTATGAAAGTCTCACCATCTCGTACAGTAATAAATTTATGATCCTCATCATAGAGCTTAAATTCATATTTGATATTGTATACTCCTGCATTTACGTTTTGATTTTCAATATACGCTACTGCACTATATACATCATCTGTTATGGGAAAAGCCCGTGCCCATTTGACTTTCACATCTGAAACTTCAAAAGGACAAAAACGTGAACAGAGTCCTCCGCAGTCTACTCCATGTTCACTACCATTTTGTTTGTTATCAAAACACGTAGGTGGTTTGGAAAATTTCGGAACAATCACTACTGCAAGTCCACCAAGTATCAGTATGGTTACCAAGCCAAGTATTGTTAACTGTCTTTTCGCTCCCCATGTCATAGACCTAGTATAAAGTAAAAAGCACAAAGTATAAAGCACAAAAAACCAATTTTTGATTGGTTAATTTTTTTATTAGATTCATTGCTTAGTGTTGGCGACAACCTACTTTTGCCACAAGGACTATCATCGGCTCATCTGGGCTTAACTTCTCTGTTCGGAATGAGAAGAGGTGTAACACCAGAGACAAATCACCAACACTAAAAAATGAATCCTGGTAGTGAGTTTAGTAAATCTACTACCGGATGAATTCAAAATTTTATATAAACACCATCTATTGGACCTTCTCTGATGAAAAGGTTTCCAAGTTTTTTAAAAAAGAGATGTGCAGTTGCACTGTGCTTTTGCAAAGCGTAGCCGTAGTAATTTTTTTGAAAAAATTTGACTGAACTTCCGGCCAGTCTACGGTTGCAAACAACACATCTCTATTAAAGGAAAGCATAACCCAACTTTCCTTCGCGGTCCTGAGAGGATTCGAACCCCCGACCCCTCAATTATCATTTGAGTGCTCTAACCTTGAATCAACCATGTGACAACACTACGTATTATTGGCACACTCCAATTCGGCCTGAGCTACAGGACCATACGTGGGAATTATAGGATTTAAACCTATGACCTTCTGCTTGTAAGGCAGACGCTCTAATCAAGCTGAGCTAAATTCCCCTGGTGCCCGCCGTAAGTCTAACTGCATTTTCTAACCAAAACACGGTTTTAAAAAAATTAGACATACGCACGGGCATGTAAATGTACAAAATCATTGGAGGGAGGATCGATGGCAGAGATCCATGAAGGGAAAGAAAGCGAAACCTTCATTCCGAAATGAATCCCTCCGCAGACACGGTACGACCCGTAATCCAATAGATGATGTTTATATATTTTCTGTTGATTAAACAGACTGTGATTTTCAACTTTCCTAATAGGAATCGGATAATTAGTACTTCTTGGCTTAACACATTACTGTGCGTACACCTAAAGCCTATCAACGTAATCATCTCTTACGATCCTTCTGCGATGTCTAATCTTGAAGCTGGCTTCCCGCTTAGATGCTTTCAGCGGTTATCCATTCCCAACATAGCTACCGAGCGGTCCACCAGGCGGTAGAGCTCGTACACCAGAGGTTAGTTCACTTCGGTCCTCTCGTACTAGAAGCGACTCTTCTCAAACATCCACGCCTGCAGTAGATAGGAGACCAACCTGTCTCACGCATCTACGTTTTACATTCCAAAAAATTGGAAACCTCTATTACTAGAGGGATCGGACTGTAACATCTTCTTTTTACAAGAAGGCTAACATTCAGTCTCTACGGGTCCCCGATTTTTTCAATCGTAATCGATTGGTTAAAATCGCGATTCCCTCGGTATTGTCCTTCACTTCGCTCAGGATCTTCGATCCTTTTGCAATTTGTTGGGATTTCACCGAAATTAGTTAGCTGTACACACAATATTTCTAATGTGTGCCGCCGTGTGTGCACTTACTGTGCACGTGGTTGCTTGCCCGCAAAAATTTTGTGAAAAATTTCGGCGGTTGAATCCACCGTTTTTGCTATCGCAAAAATTGTGGACTCGTCTCAGAATTTTGTATGAAAGATTTTCATACATATATAACAGCTATTTCATCCTTCGACAAAACTCAGGATGATCCTGAGCCATTCGAATGGATCAAAAATGAAATAAACATCGTGGGTTCAAACGGGTTCTTCAGCCGATGCTTTCGCATCCGCTTCAGAACGGTTTGAACCCAGCTCGCGTACCATTTTAATTGGCGAACAGCCAAACCCTTGGGAGCTTCTCCACCCCCGGGATATGGTGAGCCGACATCGAGGTGCCGAACTCCGCCGTCGCTAGGAACGCTTAGGCGGAACTAGCCTGTTATCCCTAGAGTAGCTTTTATCCGTTAATCTTCGGCCGCGTCTAATGCGGACCATCGGTTCACTAGGTTCCACTTTCGTGTCTGCTTGTCATGTACGACTCACAGTTAAGCCAGCTTGTGCCCTTACACTATCGGCACGGTTTCCATTCGCGCCTAGCTGACCTTTAAACTCCTCCGTTACTTTTTGGGAGGATACCGCCCCAGTAAAACTGCCCACCAGATACTGTTCCCGTACGTTTTTGCCGTACAGGTTAGAATATGCCATAAAAAGGAGTGGTATTGCACTGTCGACTCCACAAAAACCGAAATCTTTGCTTCAAAGTCTCCCACTTATTCTACGCAGACTCACAACATACTCAATATCAAGTTGCAGTAAAGCTTCTAGGGTCTTTTCGTCTATCTGCAGGTAACCGGCATCTTCACCGGTATTGTATTTTCACCGAGCTGATCCTCGAGACAGTTTCCCAGTCATTACACCATTCGTGCGCGTCGGAACTTACCCGACAAGGTACTTCGCTACCTTAGGACCGTTATAGTTACGGCCGACA
>JAYRGZ010000037.1:0-2098 GCA_041907605.1 Minisyncoccota bacterium
CCGGCGGTACTCTCAGGATTTATAGCAAGCGTATTGAAACCAAGTACTCCAATTTTAGTTTCAGCACTTTGTATTTTGGTTGGCTCGCTCTTCTTTACGCTTGTTGATCAGAAAAAGAACGTATAAAAATAAAAAATGCCCCCATAAAACTGGGAGCATCTTTTAAATTTTGGAAACCTGATTTACTTATTTTCCATCTTTTCAATTGTTGATGAGTGCAGGAATAGCAATGTAGTAAGTGTTATTCCGGTTGCTGACATCATTGTTAATGTTTTTACTAGGTTATTTTCTATAAAATGACCCAAGAAAAAATTAAAATTGGCGCCAAGTAATATTATTCCTGCTATGAATAGAACAATAGATGGAATCGTATGGTACTTATCATACCAGTGTTCTTTTTGACCATACATCCAAAACAAGGCCAAACCAACCAGACAAAAATATGTTGAGCTGATCTGGCTAAGTTTGCTTATGAATGTCATGTCACTGTTTGGTCTTGCAAAGTATAGGTTAGCGCTTGTTATAAGAAGTAGCGCAACAATTATATGAATACTAAGCAGGGATTCTTTGCTTACCACGACGTAAGTCTTTTTCCATAGGAACCTTATGAAGACTCCAAGGATAATAGTGATCGAGATCAACATGGTTTGGAAGGATTTTGTTTTGAGACTAAGTATACTCAGTCCACAAATTGCTACAAGGGCTCCTGTGGAAGAGCCTTTTTAAAGGATTTTTTGAGGTGTCGCGAAAATAATATTGACCCCTAAACTTTAGCGTGTCGGACTAGTAAAAATACGGTCTTATCCACAGACGACACAAAATTTTTACATGCTAAAATGTTGCAACAGACAGGTCGTGGGTTAGACTCAAAAACAAAACAATGTATTGCGCTTCGAAAAATGTTGCGCTCTACAGAGCTCACTCTAACCGGCGAAATTGTTGCGAAAATAGGTGAACATGTCTTGGTCAACGTGTTCAAATTTTATCAAAATAGAGTTGTTTGAGAATGAATATTTCAATTACAAAACGTGATGGTACAAAAGAACCATTCAATGCGGATAGAATCAATCGTTCAATTGAGCGAGCATGTGCTGGTCTAACTGATCCAGTAGGAAAGGTTACACAAATTGCTTCTGAAACAGAGCTTACTCTCTATGATGGTATGACAACTGAGGAAATGGACCAAGCAACAATCAATGCTGCTCTACAAAATACTCAATACGATTCTGAATTTGATAAAATTGCAACTAGACTACTTCTAAAAACTTTATATAAAAGAGTGCTTGGTGATTTCGATACAAAAGAAGAACTTGCTGCCATGCACAAAGGACATTTCAAGCACTACATACGTCTTGGTGTTGAGCTTGGACTCCTCGACAAGCGTCTTCAAGAAAAATTTGATCTAGATGAAATAGGAAAATATTTGAAAATTGATCGTGACGAACTCTATAAGTATTCTGGCGTGTCTACTATGATAGATCGTTATCTAATCAAAGACGGTACACACAAACCAATGGAGGTTCCACAATATTTCTGGATGCGTATTTCTATGGCGATGTCTATGTACGAAAAAAATCCAACAGAATGGGCGAAGAAGTTTTACGACAAGATGTCTCGCCTAGAATATCTCTCAGCAGGATCAACAAATGTAAACGGTGGCACAACTTCTTCTTCACTTTCAAATTGTTATCTAATGCAAATGGAAGATGATATGGATCATATCGGTAAAACAGTTAGAGATGTCCTGATGTTATCTAAAGCAACAGGTGGTATCGGACTAGCTGTCACAAAACTTCGAGCGAACGGTTCAGTTCTAAAATCTTCCAATACTGTTTCATCGGGTCCAGTACCATTTCTACACATTATTGATTCATCTATCCGTGCTGTTACGCGTGGTGGAAAAAAATTAGGCGCCCTATGTTTCTATATGGAAAACTGGCATCTTGATTTTCAAGATTTCTTGGATCTCAAACAAAATGCTGGAGATGATTACCGTCGTACACGAACAGCAAATACTGCTGTATATATATCAGATGAGTTCATGAATAGAGTGCGAGATGATCAAGATTGGTATCTTTTTGATCCAAAAGAAACTCCA
>JAYRGZ010000038.1:0-2086 GCA_041907605.1 Minisyncoccota bacterium
ATTTCAGAGAGCTCTTTTCCTGAAGAGCGTGTATCGCGAGCGATAATAATTTTGGATGAATAGCGGACTTTCAGAAATTGAGCAAACCCTTCGAAATATTTACGAGCGATAGCTGGATTTAGTGTATCTCCCCAGATTCCACGGTAACCTGAGACTGTGAGTTTTGGTAGCATCTCCACATTGTACGTGAATTTCAAAAAACAAAAAAGAATATGATACTATTGCAACATATGGCAAATTACGCCGAAAACAAGAAAGTCTATTTCGATTATGAAGTGATGGAAGAATTTGAAGCCGGGATTGAACTCCTAGGTTTTGAAGTGAAGTCCATACGTATGGGTAGGGCAGTTTTGGCTGGGTCACATGTGATCGTGCGTGGAGGAGAAGTTTATATTGTCGGGATGCAAATACCACCATACCAGAGAGGTAATACTCCAGAAACCTATGATCCAGAACACACAAGACGGCTACTTCTCACAAAGAAAGAGATTGTTACAATTGAAAAGGCTGAAGGGACTAAGGGATTGACGATAGTGCCTATTTCGTTGTATAATAAAAAGAGGAAGATCAAGATTCGTATTGCAATTGTTCGTGGAAAGAAGAAATTCGATAAACGCGAGACAATCAAGAAACGTGATACTGACCGTGACCTTCGTCGGGAATTAAAAACCCGATAAAAAAGAGTTTGTCCTTCGACAAGCTCAGGACAAAATTTGCCCAGCAAATTTTGGGACTGCTAGGCTTTGACAATGAGATATCATGGTTTTACTGCGTGTCGAGTACGTACGTGTTCTCGTAAAACACCGTGCAAATCCTAAATGCAAACGCATTTTCAAAAGTAAGTCCTTACGCTAGTCGTATGGGCCTTGCTCCAGCTTTCGCTTAACGCGTGCTGGTGTCCTCGAGTCGACTGACCTCGCCAGATTCGAAAGACATTTATATCGTGAGGCACGAGTAGTGTGATGCTTCGCACATTATTCTAAACAATGAAGATCGAGTATATATTATTTTGTGTATTTATAGATATATATTCTAAACACCCTAAATACGCTACGCATGTAGATGTAGATCCATATACTTTTTGCACGCGGGTTCAATTCCCGCCAGTTCCACATATATATCTTTAATCCCTCTTTTAGCAGGGAAGTTTTTGTTTGACATATATAATTTCATGTTAATATATGGACAAACAAAAACAAAAAATAACCACTGATGGATAGATTTTGTATTATTACCCGCAAAGGTGTGATTAACCTTAAAGGTGAATCCACTAAAAATCAGTGTGCAAAGGAGGGACACGAGGTGTACCTCTACACTGTAAAAATCCTGTTTGAGCCAAATATACGGCTTGATGAACACGGCTGGATCATGGAGCACAGTCTGATTGATCAGGCAGTGCAAAAAGTTCATGCTCAAAGTTGCGAAATCATGTCTGAAAAGGTACTTGATTCTATTGAAACCATTCTGAAAGAAAGACAGATTGGTTACGTAGGAATTAAACTACTTATTCAGCCCGCATTCGTAGTTCCTGAAAATAGCGCTTACTTTCAGGAATATCGTTGCGAGAAAGAGAATCTTGCTGCGATATTAAATTTGTAACAATTCTCAAAAATTCACATCACGACAGTTCGCTAATACCGAGCTGTTGTTTTGTTTTTCATAAAAGAAGTTTTGCGCTATAATGCCTCTACTATGAATAGCCCAAAAGATATAGCAAAAAAGACAGTTGGCAAGGCCAAAGACCCTAAATTTTCAAACCATATATTAGCTGGTGTACTGATTTTGATGATGATTACGGCACTCTACTCAGTGATATTCGGTAATGTAAAAGAATCAAAAGATATTTCAATCTCAGAGCTTGCCTCTTCAATTCAAAAGGGTGAAGTGAAGCAGATTGAAGTAGATGGTTCTAAGCTTACTGTGACCTATAGTGATGATTCAATCGGTAAGTCAAAAAAGGA
The DNA here is from genome assembly GCA_041907605.1 of Minisyncoccota bacterium. GTDB lineage: Bacteria > Patescibacteriota > Minisyncoccia > Phycocordibacterales > UBA9973 > JAYRGZ01. The sequence continues at coordinate 1,962 of JAYRGZ010000038.1, forward strand.
GACAGAGAGTTCGCTTTCAGAAACTTTAAAAAATTATGGAGTTACTCCAGAGCAAATTGCTGCAACGAAGATAGATATCAAAGGTGATTCTGGATTTATGTTCTGGCTCGCTACAATTCTCCCAA
>JAYRGZ010000039.1:0-4232 GCA_041907605.1 Minisyncoccota bacterium
TAAGGCAGTTAGTGATATTAGATATGAAAGACCGAATCTATACGCATCACCTACAACACCGACAATTCCAACTGGTCCTGTGATGTTTGATAAATCTGGATGGCCAAACACTGCGTCATGTATAAGAGTATATAAATTCACCACTATGGCTACTGTCACATTCCATGCTGTCTTTAGTCCTTCAATCAAAGATCTGAAAAATGGAAGTTTCAATGTACCAACATTATCCATAGCAATTCCCACAACAGCCTTATCACTACCATCTGGTATTTTGGGTGTTACAAGTATTTCCTTCTTATCTGGACCGCGTGAGATTGAGAAATCAATTTCAGTATTACTATGTCCTTGTACGAATGCGCGAAGCGTATCAGGGGTTGGATCTGTAACTACCTCATTTTTATATGTAATTTTTTCTATAACATCTCCTATTTTTAACCCTCCAATTTCAGCTGGCGAATTTTTCTCAACTGACATCACAGTTAGTGCAGCATTCTCAACTGTATAACCACTTGGCTCACTTCCTACGGCTGTTGGAGACCCGCTCATATAGCCGAGAGAAAGCAATAGCCACGCAAGAATAAAATTCATAAATACTCCAGCAACTAAAACTAGAGCCTGAATGTACTTGGGTTTATGTACGAAACTTTTGTCCTTATCTGGTCCGTTTGTATTCTCATCATCTGGATTTTCTCCAAAGATTTTTACGAACCCACCAAATGGTAGCCAGTTAAGTGTAAAGAGTGTTCCACCTTTTGTGAATAATTTTACGGCGCGAGGTGGATAACCAAAGCCAAATTCATCAACTCGTATACCACTTCGCTTCGCTACAATATAGTGTCCAAATTCATGAACTAAAACCAAGACAAACAATATGACAATAAAAAGTATTACTGACATACTAGTTCATAATCTCTGTCTCTTTTCTTTCAAAAATTGACTCTAAAGCACTATTACTTTCATCCACTATTTTTTGTAGTTCATCTTTCGCGCGAAACATATCATCTTCTGGTAAATTACTCGCCTTCATTTCGTTTTGTGCTTCTTCGCGAATTTTTCTGATAGTCACGCGTGCATCTTCAAGTTTTTCTTTTAGAACCTTCACAAGTTTTGTTCGATTCTCTGTTGTAAGCATAGGGAAAATTACTCGCAGTCCCTGATCGTCAGATGCGACAGAGAGTCCTATGTTTGCGCTCGTTATTGCCTTCTCAATTTCTTTAATATGCGTTTTATCCCAAGGTACCACTCGAAGGGTTTTAGGATCTTCTACTGTAATAGAAGCTGTGTTTTTTATAGGCTGGAAACTACCATATACCTCAACGGAAATTGAGTCTAAAATTATAGGTGTTGCTCTACCGGTATGAATTCCAGAATATTCTTTTGAAAGCCATTCCTCGGCCTTCTTGAATTCACTTTTTACTGCATTAAAATTATATGCCATATCTATAAGAATATACTATTTAAGTATAAATTCCAATTAAAGCAGCAGTGCTATTTCTTCCAAAATCATTTTCACAGATGCGCCACGTTCTTGTAAATAATTTTTATTGTTATAAATTTCTTCCAGCACTTTCTTATACTCCTCAATCTTATGATTTTTGTAAATATATTCTTCAATAGAATTTAGGAAGTTTATCGCCCACTCTCTACGCTCTGCTGAAGTATCATCGTCCTCATGACTATCAAGCATTTTTTTTATATATTCGAGCTTTTTGGCAAGTGAATAAGAAAAGAATTCTGATAAATCTAGATTAGTTGTATTAATATTTTTAATTACTTGAACTCTAGAAATTATTGTGGGGAGTATTCCTTCAATTCTAGGGATACAAATAAAGAAAAAAGTTTTTTGATTTGGTTCTTCTAGTATTTTTAGTAGTGCATTTTGGGCCTCTAGTGTAATTGATTGAGCACATATTATAAAATACTTACCACTACTTGTTTGCGATAAATTTAATGCGCGACTTTTAAGTTCAGCTACATTATCAATTAAAAAAGTCGCATACGTCTCTACGGTAAAATCAGAATTTCCCTGCGTATCAATTCCACGTTCTTTAAGTGAATTTATTATGGAGGATTTAGATATTTCCAAATCACCTACAACGATATAGGCATGTGAGAGTGAATTGTTTTTGTCTTTGAAATAATCAAATTCATTCATGTACTAATACTATCAATTTTTCGGGAATATATCCGTAAGTTCATTTGAGTAATAAAATTCCCCAGCGAGTCCTCCAAATGAGTAGCCTTCTCCATTTATCGATAGTGATGCCCCACCAATTTGAGGATTTGGGTTTGGCACAGATTTTGAAAATCCTAGATTAAAAAGCGTGGATATAATCTCGGGACGGTTTTCAATTGGATATAGCGCGCTTCTCCACTGTTTTTCAATTTGTTTAATATAAAGTGCTGTATATAAATATGAATAGTAGTGGTCTCGAATATTAGAGAGTCGTGCGATTCTCTGTGTACCACTAGCACCTTCTGGGTAATCTAATAGGTGTGCATATGAATCTCCAAGATAATACTCAGAATTAGGATCCTTCAGGTGATCTTCAATTTGTTTGGCAGTTTCTTCTTTTATACCTGTAACTCCTAAAGAAAACTGAGTTTGGGTCCCTAATACTGCAAGCGGTGCAAAGACTTGTTTAAAAATATCTCGCTCAGACGTAAAAAGGCGGAGTTGCTCCGCAACAATCTGCGCGGCGATAATACGGGGAGGAATATCAATAACGTAAGCAACTTGATTAATTGTTGGAGAATCTTTCTCCATTGCTTTTTTTAGTACTTTCCATTCGTCACTTTCTATCCAATTTCCAAGAGGATAAGATGAATACTCTTCACTAGGATTTGATTTTGAAATTTGTTCATTATTTGTTTGGTTTACAAAATTAGTATGAGAATCTATGATTCCTGCTGTTTTCGTAAGTCCTAACTTCATGGCAAAAAATACGAGCGTAAAAGAAAACCCCACAAACGCAAAAAAATACACAATAATGTCTATAATTTTTCTTGTTGTACTTTTCATTTTTAATATCTTTTTGAAAGAATTGTTTTCTTATACGTTTCCAAATGTTCAAGCGCAATACCTGTTCCCTTTACTACACAAAAAAGTGGATCTTCTGCTAGTTTAGCTTTTACTCCAGTTTTACGGTAAACAAGTTCTGGAAAACTTCGGAGCAGTGATGATCCACCGGTCATTATAATTCCTTGATCAATTATATCCGATGCAAGCTCTGGAGGAGTTTCTTGTAATACATCTTTGATAGCTTTTATCATTTGGCGAAGTTCTTTATCAACTGCGCGAACAATTTCGTTCGTTGAAACCTGTGCTGTACGTGGCAGACCTTGAATAAAGTCTCGCCCCTTTATGGTAAGAGTGAGCTCTTCATCTAGTGGTATTGCTGCACCAATTTTTATTTTTACATCTTCCGCAGTTTTATCACCGATTGCAAGATTAAATGTTTTCTTTATATAGTCTGCAATTGCAGAATCAAGTTTATTTCCAGCACATTTGACCGAGGTTGATGCCACAATACCACCTAGTGATATCACAGCCACATCAGTCGTTCCTCCACCGATATCAACGATCATATGTCCTCGTGATTCCTGAATTGGAATTCCTGCACCGATTGCTGCCAGAATTGGTTCTTTCACAACGTAAGCATTTTTTGCTCCAGCTCTTATCGCTGCTTCAATCACTGCACGACGCTCAGTAGAAGTAACTCCAGCCGGTACAGAGACCATAACATCAGGTTTGAGTAAATTCCATTTTCCAAGTGCCTTACTAATAAAATACCGGAGCATTGCTTCAGTGACTCGATAGTCCGCAATCACACCGTCTTTCATTGGACGATATGCAATTATAGAATCAGGAGTGCGACCAATCATTTCTTTGGCTTCTACTCCAATTGCTAGAACTTTATTATCAATTTCAGAGACGGCTACAACAGAAGGTTCGTTTAGTACAACACCTTTTCCCGGAACGAAAACAAGTGTGTTTGCTGTACCCAAATCAATACCTAATTTTTTCACGAAAATAGCCATATAGTGAGGAGAGTATAGCATAAAATATAGCTTTTGCGAGAGAGTACTTCGGTTATGCTAATCTATATATATGTATGTAGTTTTAGTAATACCATTTCTAAAAAGCTCCCACAAAGAAACCCTCACTTACTTTACAAAGGAGGAGATAACACTTGGTAGTATTGTGGCAATTCCATATAGAAAAAAGAAAA
>JAYRGZ010000040.1:0-4013 GCA_041907605.1 Minisyncoccota bacterium
AGTGCGGGGCATTATTTTCTGAAATTCGCTCCGCTCATTAAGAAAATATATGATTTATTTCAACAATGTCTCAAAAGTATATCCTGGTGATTCTGTCTCACTCGATACGATAAACCTCACAATTACTTCAGGTGAATTTGTCTCTATCGTTGGACATTCTGGTGCCGGTAAAACTACACTGATCAAGCTTATTTTAGCTGAAGAGCATCCTTCTTCTGGTACAGTCTTTTTCGAATCAGTAGATATTCATAAACTATCAAACTCTGATATCACAAAACTCAGACGCAAAATTGGTGTGGTTTTTCAGGATTTCAGACTACTTCCAAACAAAACCGCCTATGAAAACATTGCTTTTGCCATGGAAGCAGCAGGCAAGACTGATGATGAGATAAAAAACGATGTACCACACGTGCTTGATCTTGTTGATTTAGGTTCTCGTATGATGCATTTTCCGCATCAACTCTCAGGTGGAGAGAAACAACGTCTAGCAATAGCGAGAGCTATCATAAACCAACCAGAAGTCATTATCGCAGATGAGCCCACAGGAAACCTAGATCCGATCAACACATACGAAGTTGTACAAATTTTGAAGAAGATTAACGATATGGGTACTACAGTAGTTTTGACCACCCACAATAGAGGAGTAATAGAATCAGTCGGCAAACGTGTCATCACGCTCGATAAGGGCAAAATTGTGCGTGATGACAAAGATGGTAAGTTTATGATTTAATAGATACTATGAGCTGGCTTGATACCAAAAGAATAATAAAATCTGGATTTACAAATTTTACCCGCAACGGGATAGTTTCAGTGGCCTCAGTACTTGTCGTCACTATCACTCTCTCAGTTATCGCGGGTCTTATTTTTACCCAAGCGATTTTGCATAACTCTCTGAATCAAATTCAGGATAAGGTAGATGTCACAATTTATTTCAATACCGACGCACCTGAAGACAAAATTCAAACGCTCAAATCTTCTATCGAAAAACTAGCTGAAGTAGAGAAAGTTGATTATATCTCTGCAGCTCAAGCATTAGAGGATTTTCGTACACGTCACCAAAATGATTATCTAACTCTCCAGGCGTTGGATGAATTAAATGATAATCCTCTCGGTGCATCAATTAATATCAAAGCCAAAGATACTGCTCAGTATGAAAGTATTGTGAAGTTGCTTGAAGGCGACAATGCTCTAGCGAAAGATAATGCCACAATAATAGATAAAATAAATTATCATCAGAACAAAGTTGTGATAGATAGATTGACAGGTATTATAAACGGAGCAAAAACCCTTGGCATAATTATCACAATTATTCTTATATTAATTTCTATAATAATTACTTTCAATACTATTCGTCTGACTATTCACTATGCACGAGAAGAGATAGGTATTATGCGACTTGTGGGAGCAGAGAATAAATACATTCGCGGTCCTTTTATGGTGGAGGGAATGATTTATGGACTGATTGCGACTCTGATAACTCTGGCACTATATTTCCCTGTAACAATCTGGCTGGGCAAACATATGAGTGATTTCTTCGGCATGAACGCATTTTCATACTACATGAGCAATTTCTTCCAAATTTTCTTTATTATTCTTTTTTCTGGTGTGATTCTCGGAGGTATTTCGAGTTTCCTAGCTGTTCGGCGCTATCTTCGCAAATAGCCTAAATTATCTATGAAGCAACAAAAGCCGAAATACATATTTGTCATCGGAGGCGTAATGTCTGGTGTTGGAAAGGGCATAGCTTCAGCCTCCATAGGTAAAATTCTATCTGCTAGGGGATTAAAAGTTAATCTCGTAAAAATTGATCCGTATCTAAACGTTGATGCTGGCACTATGAATCCTACAGAGCATGGAGAAGTGTTTGTGCTTAATTCTGGGCTAGAGACCGATCAAGATATGGGTAACTACGAACGTTTCCTCAATCGTGATTTAGGGCCAGAGGATTATATGACTAGTGGCATGATTTACCAAGCTGTTATAGAGCGTGAACGCAATCTGGAGTATGGAGGTAAATGTGTTGAAGCTGTACCACACGTTCGCGAAGAAATTATTCGTCGACTTGAGAAATCAGCTAGTATGGCACAGTCTGATGTGACAGTTGTAGAAATTGGTGGAACTCTTGGTGATTTCTCGAATGCTTTGTTTATCGACGCCGCTCGTGTAATACATTTGAAGAATCCTCATGATGTTGCTTTCGTTATGGTTTCATATATGCCAGTACCAGGAACAATTGGAGAAATGAAAACCAAACCAACTCAGAATGCAGTGCGACAATTAAACGCCTATGGAGTTCAGCCGGATATTTTAATTGCTCGTGCCGGTACTCCACTAGATGATAAGCGCAAAGAAAAATTATCTATTCAAGTAAATATTCCGGCAAGTCAGATAGTTTCAGCGCCAGATGTAGATTCGATTTATGATGTGCCCATAAACTTTGAAAGGGATCATTTATCTGAAATCCTTCTTGAAGTACTCGGAATAAAAAGTAAAAAAGTTTCTGATATGACCGAGTGGAAGAAATTTGCAGCCCATGCTCATAATGGCCATAGTAAAGTAAAGATTGGAATAGTGGGTAAATATTTTAGCACTGGTGACTTTGTTCTCTCTGATGCGTATCTATCAGTAATTGAGGCTATAAAATTTTCTGCATACCATGAAGGAGTTAAGCCAGAAATTTCTTGGTTATCTGCGAAAGAGTATGAACAAAATCCAGCAAAGTTAAAAGAACTTTCAAAATACGATGGCATCATCGTTCCCGGAGGATTTGGTGAAAGTGGTGTTGAGGGCAAGATTAAAGCCATAGAATTTGCTAGAACACATAAGATTCCATATTTTGGTCTATGTTACGGTATGCAACTTATGGTTATAGAATACGCACGCAATGTCCTAGGATATAAAGATGCAAATACTCGTGAAATTAATCCAAAAGCAAAGTATCTCGTGATTGATGTGATGGAGGACCAGAAAGAAAAAATTGCCAAGAAGAATCTCGGAGGCACTATGCGTCTGGGAGAATATCCTGCAAAATTAACCAAAGGTTCTCTAGCTGAGAAAGCCTATGGGAAGAATATTATAAGTGAGCGTCACCGTCATCGTTATGAAGTGAACAATGCTTACCGCGAAGTGCTAACAAAAGCCGGACTTATATTCTCAGGTACTTCACCAGATGGCAATCTTGCTGAAATTGCAGAACTTCCGACAAAAATACATCCATTCTTCATTGGTACACAATTTCATCCTGAATTTTTGGCACGTCCACTTGATCCTCATCCACTTTTCACAGCTTTTGTGAAAGCATGTATAAGTAGGAAAAAGTAAATATGGATAAATTTATTCCAGTTATTATTGGAACAGATCTAAACGCCTATGCTATGGCGCGTTGTTTTCATGAGGCTTACGGAATAAAACCCGTTGTAGTAGGCAAACTCTTACTCCCATTTGTAAAATACAGCAACATTATCTCCGACATTATTTTGCATACTGAGCTCTGGGGCACAGATTCGTTTCTCAAGACAATGATAGGTGTTGCAGAAAAATATGATTATAAAAATCAAAAGCTAATTTTGGTGGGTACAAATGATTTCTATGTACGATTGATAATTGAAAATGCTGCGGAACTGAGGAAGTATTTTACGTTTTCATACATTGATGAAACTCTTATGAATAAACTTCTAGTAAAAGCGAACTTTTATCCACTGTGCAAAGAATACGGATTAGAAATTCCAGAGACATTTATTTATTCATGTAAAAATAATGATGGGAATATTTCATTTGATAAATTCCCGGCAATAGTAAAGCCAAGTAATGGTGTAGAGTATTTGAAACATCATTTCGAGGGTCAACAGAAAGTATTTAAAGTAGAAGATATTACAGAATTAAAAAAAGTAATTAATATGGTTGTAGCAAGTGGATACACTTCCGATTTGATTATCCAGGATTTTGTTCCCGGAGATGATACATATATGTGGGATAGTGTTTTCTACTGTAATACAGAAGGGAAGGCCAAACTC
>JAYRGZ010000041.1:0-4745 GCA_041907605.1 Minisyncoccota bacterium
CCTTCAGTTTCCATAATTTTACTCATTAATTTCTAATATCGATTAGTATACCATATTATTTTAATTCGATTTCGTAATAATGATCTTTGTTTTTCACATAAAGTTTTTCATTTTCATCGATTCTAAATGTTAGATCGTTACCAGAATACACTAACTCTCTGTTTTGCCCGCCTCGGGTATCGAATTCTATTGCGTATATTCCATCTGTAAGATTAACAATAAATATATCATTCCTACCCGGATAAAAATCAAAATGCATGTTCTCTTCATAGGGGCTTAGAACCGGTATTACTAAATTACATACATCAATTGAAATACAGAAATACCCAGGCGCAACTTCTTTTTCACCGGTCCATTTAGCGTATAGAGTATCTCCATCTGGATAGAGAAGCATTTTATGGCGCTCAATTGCATCTACCGGTATGGTCGTGTCTATAACAACAGTATTATCTATTTTTTTCTTTTCTACAAATAAATCCGCTACAACTTTATAGAGTGGGTTTGTCGTCACTTTTAATGTAGTAGGATCCTTTATGGTTTTGGTAATTTCTGTGGTATTTGGTTCAAGTGGAATAATAAAGGGACTAACATCTATAACGTGTTCTTTTACCACAGGAATATTTTTCTCCCAAGCAGTGTATCCATCCCGTAACATTTTTAAATTATATGTTCCTTCGGGTAACCCTTGGAAAAACTGGCTTCTATCAAGCAGGCTACTACTTCCACGATCAACACCATCTAGAATATAGTTACCATTTACTGTCCAAGAATGAATGAAAATTCCTCCAGTTGAGTGTACTGATTGTTGTTTGAAATTTATACGAAAGCCCAGACTATAGAATACAAAGATTGGTGCAATAACTAAAAAAATTATCACTCCCAAAATGAAAAATATTTGTCTAGTTTTGTTTTGAAGTGGACGCATAAGAACGATGTTTAGGAGTAACCCAGAATCCCATATATTTACCAAGCATAAGTCTTGTCTGTGCCTCAAGTCCTGGAATCGCTCCAAATATTATAATGTTTATAGGAATTAAAAACCATTGGATAAAAAGTACAAACCAATCTAGAAATCCTAGTTTTTTCTTTGTTGGATGTGGCGGTAGAAACTGGAAAGATACGAGTGCAGATACTACGAGTCCTATCATAGATAGTGTCATGATATTGCGAGTAACTATAGGGAGATTGTATGAAAGGACTAGAGCGTTGAAGCTGTGCCCACCGAGCATTAGCGGAAGCCATCCGAGAAGTAATATAAATATCGGGTTTGTGGCGAGTGACCAGTATCCGTCTATTTGAACGAGAGCAGTTTTGATACGTTTAGAAAGTGGAATTTTTTTATTTTTTATAAAACCAAAAAGTATATAAGGAACACTTTCAGCGCCCCACATCCAACGACGGTGTTGTTTGTAAATATTTTTTATTGTTTGCCAGAACGTGGCTGCGAGGTTGGCATCCATTGATACTGGATAAGCTATAGGAGTGACAGTGTATTCACCATTGTAGGCCATAAATGCATTCCAAAAAATTCTAGAATCTTCAGAAACCATATTTTTCTGCCAGTAATTAATTTCGTAAAGAGTTTTGAAACATATTGCGTGAGAAGAAAATGTAACTAATTTCTCTGGTCGTTCCTGCTGAATCATCTGCCAGAATGTTCCAGACATTGCTGCTGTACGAGAAAACGCTGGCGCTTGCCAGAGATTGTTGTTGTAGAGTGGTATAGGTTGGAAAGATGTTCTGTATGGATTAGGACTTGTAAGGAAGTGCCAAGTCAAACAATTAAAATAGTTAGGATATGTAGTGGTATCTACATCAAAAGCTGAGACGAGTACGTTGGAATAAGAAATTTTGTGAACATCTAAGATTTGTTTACGGGTCTCTTCTGCCGCATATGAAATATTGGATCCTTTTCCAGCAATTTCACCTGGGAGATTTTTGGGATGGGTTGTCACTAGAAAATATCCAAATACATCTTTCCATTTTTCGTACGCGTATTTCGCTTCTACTTGTGCTACTTCACCGGCATTTTCTTCACTTGCAAGTACTACAATAATTTTTTTCTTATCGTAGTTAGAATTTTGTAAAGATGTAATTGTACTTTCTATTACATCACGTGTTTCTTTGTAGAAGGGAAGGATAACAACATGATAAATTTCTTCATATTTTATATGTGACATTCTCTCATTCCAATCAAGTGTGAGATGATACTGCACGCGCTTGTAATTGTGATAGAGATGAATTGAGAGATATATAGTTTTAAGAAGCCAAAATGTATCAAAAACTATTATAAAAATAGCTGCCCAAAAGGGAATATAAATTGAAACTAGTATTGTGAGTAAAATTGTAAGCCAAGAAAAAGCACCCGGGAATATTTCAAGTGCTCTATATAAGATACGGTCACGGCCGGACAATTCGCTTGCCCGGCCGACATGAAAGTAAGGTGTATCTTTGTATTCCATAATATATTTCTTTCTCCTCCGTGAGCCGCCTCTCGGGCTTGAACCGAGGACCTACGGTTTACAAAACCGTTGCTCTACCAACTGAGCTAAGGCGGCTCACGAGGGAGAAAGTGTATCTACATGGTATCGCTACCGTGTGGATGTTTTCGCTTCATTCTATCTTTATATTCCGAAATTGTATTTAAGAATTTCTCACCACCACTATCTACTTCACTCTGTATCTTCTTCTCGTGCTTACTGATTGCGTGCTGAACTTTTGCTACTATAGCATCCAGTTTCCGTTTTACAAAGTAGCTTGCTCTAATTGATATTTTCAGTGTTTCGAGGGTTATTTTGCGAAGGATTTTTCTACCATTTACATCTATGACATTGCGAAGTGTTGCAAAATCAAAAATTTCTAGTGGATTTTCATATTGCAGATCACTATCTTCTGGTAACACATGACCTTTGCGAATTTGCCACAGTCTTATTCCCAAAAATCCTATAAGTAGGATAAGAGAGACTATAAAAATGACAATAGAGAAATACATATGTTAACGAATACTCATTCTAACAATTTTTGAAATTGTTGCCCCATTTTGTTTTAGAAGACCCTCAATCGTAAGATCCGGATTTTTCACAAATGGTTGATCAAGTAGTGTTTGCTCTTTGAAGTATGTTGCTAGTTTTCCATCCAACATTTTTTGTTTGATCTCTTCTGGTTTTCCTGACGCATCAACTTCCTCTTTAAATAGTTCCTTAGCCTTCTCGATCATTTCAGATGCTATTTCTTCACGTGTGATGTATTCAGGTCGCATTGCTGTAGTATGCATTGCTATGTCTTTTGCTACTTCTGTATTTCCACCAGCGAGAGTTACCATTGTACCGCTTTTTCCATCGTGTATATATGAGCCAATAACATCGCCGGAGACTTCAGAAATTTCACCAAGTTGGATATTTTCTCCAATTTTTTGAATTACTGGATTTATCATATCCATTGCTTCGTTTTTCATTTTCTCTGCGCCCTCTGTAAGTGCTTTATCTGCTAGGGAGTTTGCAAGAGTGGTGAAATCGCTATTTTTAGCCACGAAATCTGTCTCACAATTTAGTGTGAGCATCACTCCTTTTCCATTTGCAATTTTGCTTACTATCACACCGTCGAGCGCTTCGCGATCTGATTTCTTAAGCGCTACTTCACTTGATTTCTTTTTCAAGATCATAAGTGCTTTTTCTTTGTCTCCGCCTGCTTCTTCAAGCGCACGTTTGCATTGCATAACTGATACGCCTGTCTCATCTCTTAATTCCTTGATTTGTTCTGTTGTAATTGCCATATATAAAGAACTATAAAATTATTCTACTAATTATTTATTTTATTATTCGCTTTTTGCTACACTACTTCTGTAAGCTTCAGAAATTTTTTCCATAAAGTAGGTGATGCTGGATACTGAACTATCGTTTGCAAGTATAGGGTATTCAATACTCTTCATATCGTTATCAGTATTTAGAATTCCAAGTACTGGGATCCCCATTTTTTGCGCTTCGGTGACTGCGATATGCTCACGTTTTGGATCTACTACAAACATTGCATCGGGCATTTTTTTCATTGATACAAGTCCTGAGAAGAATTTATGCATTTTAGCTATTTCTTCATCAATCAAGAGTCTTTCTTTTTTTGTGTATTTATCTAGTTCACCAGCTTCTTTCTTGGCTTTTAGATCTTCTAGTTTTGCAATACGCTTCTTCACTTCACTCCAGTTGGTAAGTATTCCACCAACCCAACGTTCAACTACAAAAGGCATACCCATTGCTTCAGCAGTAGAACGTACAACGTCTCGTGCTTCTGGTTTTACGCCAACAAAAAGAACTGTTTTTCCTTTTGTACCTAGTTCAGCTAGAAAAGATAGAGCTTTATCTAACTGTTCTCCTGTCTTACCAATATCAATAATGTCTACACGATTCTTAGTCGTATAGATGTATTTCGCCGTAGATGGATGTCGGCGGGTCTTTGAATACCCGTAGTGTGCGCCGGCTTTGAAAAGCTCGTCGACTACCTTGTCGTGTGTTTTTTCTGACATAAATAATATCCTCTCGTCAAAGCTTTAAAGCTATGACGTTAATTAATAATGCTCTTTCGAGCGCGCTTTCCGTTCTTTAGCATTTCAGCTTGGTCTCGCCAGAAGGCGGACTTATTTACAGGGTGAGTCCGTATTCGGAAGGGCAGAGAAATGTATAAATTTCTATCCCTACAAAAATTCACTCCCCACGGAATGCCCCTAGACTATAGCAAAAAGTATGTTCAAAAGC
>JAYRGZ010000042.1:0-17672 GCA_041907605.1 Minisyncoccota bacterium
GTTGTATTTATAACTGTATATTCACCTTCTCCGAAATATGAGAGATCTAGAGCATATGTTTTTCCATCTACTGTTGCAGTTAGTAATATAACCCCAGTAGTTTTATTGTAAACTGCAATATTTCCTAAAGAATCGCTTTCGCTCGTTATCAATATTTGATCAGGAGAAAGTATTGTACCCTCATTTGTCAGAACGATTTTTGAACCTGTATTTTCTATATTCGTAATTTCATATACCGGTACAGCTTCCTTCACATCTACTTTCACTTCACTTTCATATTCAACAGATAGAAGCATGCCATCTAGATAAATCGTTGGGTAAGTATCTATGGTCTGAATTGGCTTTAAACTTATTTGAAATTGATTGAGATCTTCCCAAGATGTTAGCGGAATATCAAAAGACACATTTTGCCAATTATTTCGGCCGATTTTCCCCAAATCGTTCCAAGTAGTACCATCAATTGTATACGAAACTTCCATAAATGAATCAGCTGGTTCTTCGGTTGTATTCTGGACCTCAGTTACACTTGAGGCTTCACTATTATCTGCGGTAATAGTAGCGGGGTTATCTGATGAGACCACATTATCATCCTGTATTACTGGTGATTCTGAATCATTATTTATTTGTGTGTCTGGTTTTGTGATATCGGTCTGAGGGTCAATACTATTTTCTAGTACTACGGGATCAGATACTGGCAAAATTTCTGGATCGGGGGCAACGGGTGGTAATGGGTCTGGTAATGGATCCTGTTCTTGTGCATATACTTGAGGTATTAATTTATCAAACCAAGAAACTGGTTCATTCGTATCAACAGGTGGTGTTTCTGGTGGTGTTTCTGGCACATTACTAGAACTATCTTCCGGATTTTCTATAACTTGGGGTGTTACAGAATCTATAGCGTTTGCATTTAAATCTAGTGGTTGTGGCTCATTGTGAATCACTGAACCGTCATCTATTGACCAAGAAAGTGATAGTATAAAACGTTTTGGTGCTGTGTCTTCTGGAATTTCACCCCTAAATCCTCCACAATAAATTTCTGATGTGCCTTTTATTACTGCTGAATTACCTTTTGTAAATTCTTCTGGTTTAGCGCTACTATCTAGATCTGGTTTACCGGATGCGTTTGCTGGATTTTCCCATCCACCTAGACATGAGTCAGGATAGAACGTCGCAACGTTTGCTTTACTGACAAATACCGATCCTAAAAATGCCAAAGATACGAAAGTGATAATCACAATTCCTATTGGTACTTTGAAATGGTCCACGAAGTTAATAAATACTCCGAAATGTATTTCAATGAAGGGCTGTTTCTTTTTGAGATTGATAAACTGCTGAGAATTGTCGAAAAACACACCATCAACCGAGACGATTTCTTTCTCGTTCTTTTGTTGTTCTTTTTTAAAACTTGGTAGTTTCATTTTTTCTTACCAATACTATTGTATCAACATTCTCCGCTTTTACAAAAAGAAAAATCCTAACCAATATAGTGGTTAGGATTTTTCTTTTTGAATTCTATTATTTCATTGCTTCTGCATCTGCTTTGGACATGAATTTAAACATATTTCCTCCGCAAACACTACACTGTCCCTTTGCTGAAAATCGTCCATTTTTCTCTTCGATTTTCACATTCTTCATAACCTGCATCGTTGGCTTGTTGTTAGCGTCACGACACTTCATGCACAATGCTTTTAATTCTTTCATAATTTACCTCTAATTACTAATAATTAAACTAAACTCTCTTCTTTTTACGCGCATCGAGCATCGCCTTCTTAACTGCGAGCCTTTTCTTTGTCTTATGAGACCGAGATCGATGAGGTTTTATATCTTGACTTGACCTTTTTGCCATGACGCTATTATAACACAATTGTAAGCAAACTACGAAATGCCAATATTCTAACTATTTAAACCAGGCTTTTTCCCATGCTTGCATCATCCCTATTTCTTTTGTTTGTGCAGTAATAATATCACTAGCTAGTTGAATTAATTCTGGTCTTTTAGACGTAGCTAGGACAGCTTTAGCCATTTCTACTGCTCCCTGATGATGTATAATCATCTCTTCTAAAAATTCTTTATCAAAGGCATCTCCAGTTTTCCCTTCGAGTCCCGCCATCATTCCATCCATCATAGAGCCCATATCCATTCCGACATTACTCATCATTGAACCGTCTGGCATCATGTGCATCATAGAGCTATTGTTTGAAGACTGGGTTTTGAAATTAGTATTACCCCAAATCATCCAACCAACAAAAATTCCGATCACAAAAAAAATCAAACCATATAAAGAAACATTATTTTTATTTTCCATATAATTTCTATTTATTAATAAACAAACCAATCATAATAATGGCTTCGACTGCCATAAGTAAATCCTCTATGAGTGTGACCCATGTCATGGGAATTTTAAAAACCATTCCTAGGCATGCACATGGTATTTCTTCCTTATTTTTCAATTTAATAATCACGCCAATACTACTAACTACCATTATAATAAGCGTGAAAACATCGCGATATATTCCTCCTATATCCTTTAGATATAAAATTGCCAACATCAACTCAATAAACGGATAAATGTATGCATACAAACGAGAGCGAATTGCCAAAACATCATAGGTACTGTATGCATCTGCGAATGCTTTCAGATTTGATATTTTAAAAGCACCAAATATTGCAAAAAATGATCCCATCATCATTCTCATGGCAAATTCAATCGAAAAACCGTGAACATACGTAGTGATGAAGGTAAATAAAATGATTATTGAAAATATTATAATTATTGGCAAAAATTTATTAAATCTATTTTCTGACATCACTCCACCTATTTTGTGTGAATCAAACGGCTTATGGTGATCACAATAATAGTGAACAAGCCCTGATTCATCCGCTTTTAAATACGTGGCTACCATACTGCATTTTTCACAAATATTTTCATTCATATTATTTACGTTTTAATTGATAAACCTTGAGTATCTCCTTCACAGACTTTTCTGTCTTACCTTTCTTGATTTGATCTACTACACAGTGACTTAAGTGTCCTTCCATAAGGATATCTTCTATATTGGATAGTGCTTGTTTTACAGCTGAAGTCTGAGTTATTACATCAACACAATAAACTCCTTTGTTTATCATTTCCTGTAATCCCCCGACTTGGCCTTCAACAATTTTTAGACGCCGTATTAATTTTTGTTTATCTTTATGCATAAATACAGTATACCCCCATAGGGGTATACTGTCAAAAGAATAAAATATTTCAGGCCCCGCCAGAAGTATAACCACCATCAGAACCAGAAGTAGTGGTAGGATCTACTACTGTTGTTCCGCTTCCACCACCTGTTGTAGTTGTACTTGTAGTATCCACTCCTCCCGAAGTGGTGCCGGAAGTATTTCCGCTTGTCACATCACCACCTGTGCCTGTAGTAGTAATATTGTCCGTTCCAGTTCCACCCGTATTTGTACCATCTATGTCGAGTGTTCCTGTTGTAGTAGTTGTGTTTATATCTTGGTTAGATGGTGTTGTATTTGGGGTTTTCTTTTTTACAATCGACTTAGTAGGGGCTGGAGTAACAACAATATCTGGCACTATTAAGCTCTCATCCGCTGTTGTTGATCCTGCTTCCGATGGAAAATCGTACTCGTACTTGTAGGACTCATCTTGAATATTTTGAGGATAAACCTGAGCTTTATTTGCCTCACGCTTGAATGCAAATGTATATATAAAAAATCCGGATATACAAATCAAGACAATTAGAATCGTAATCCGAATTGGATCGTAGCGCGGGTCATCAAATAATTTCATTACATACAGAATAAAATAGTCTTCAAAAAAAAGCTACTGAATATGGAATCTTGCCCAATTTATTTTGTAAATAAATGAGCGTTTTCTAAATGAATAAGTGCTGTTGTTAATGCTTGTTTAGTATAGGAAAGTCTGGTCAATCGTCCATGTGTGAGAATACCAACCAAACCTTCCGCGGACCCAATATTTTTATTTGACGTTAAACCTGCTGCTGCAGTCGCATCTGACATATTCATACCTTCATTCATAAATTTTGCTACTGCTTTAGGTGGTTCAAATGCAGAAGACAAACCAAGATGAATATCTTTACCATCATATATTGCACATACACATACATCCATCAATCCAGTTTTTGTATGAGGAACTTCCATTAATCCACTTTCAAGTCCAACACTATAATCTGTATCACTAAAAGTTTTCTTTGCACGATTAATTGCCCCAATTACTGTTTCTTCTAAAGATTTAGGTTGATCACTCACTCCACTTTCAACAGCCACACCCTCAACCGATGCATTTTCAAACATTGGATAATCAGCGATTAATTCTGTTACTGCGGTTATTTTCTGTGGATTTAGAGATGCGACAATGATTTTCATAAAGCTTATTAATAGACTTCCTTCTGGTAGTGATCTTCGCAGTATATTATTTCTGGTCGGTCAGGTGCATAGGTTGTTTCAAATTCATTTCCACATCCATCTTTCATACAAGAACGGTGATAAAGTTTCATACCATTTCTTTTCTTCATTCTGTCTGCATGGCGACACTCAAAATCCTTGTGTGGTAAAGGTAAGCCCATCTTCTTATAAAAGGAAACTTCCGCTTCAACAAGCTTAAAGTTTTTACCACATTCTTCACAAGCAAAAACTTCATTCAAAATAGTATCATTAATTTTTTCTACTGAATTTGGAATTTCACCTTTTTTAATTGTTTCTTTTCCATATGTACCTGTTGTCTTATCGTTCCAACAATATCCTCTATTTGTCGCTTCTTCTTTTGTAAGAGGATAGAAATCCTGAATTAAAGATTCATTGTATGTAAACGGGGCAATTTCTGGTGGAAAAAATTGTCCTAATAGATTATCTTCAGTAAGTTGTTTTTCTATCTTTTCTTTCAATTCAAAATATTCTTCTTTGGAGTAAGCTTTATTTAAAATCATATAATTCCCTTTTCGTACTGAAATACAGCCTATACCTTCTGAAAGATGATGACAGTTGTCGCAGTATTCAACTTCGTTACAATAAAATACAAAAGCAGAGTTCTTAAGCATGCTTCCTTCTAAAGCTCCCATAACGTTATATCCTAACCGTGGATTGTAGTAATAATTATTGCAGTCCATGCTATCGAGTGGCTTTTCTGTGTCCTTCATGTATGAACAGTTCTTTGCATCATAGGTATCAAAAAGTTCAACACCATCATAGCAATTATGTATATAATCTCCGGTAACATTATGGCATTTTGTCTGCATTGCAAACTTCCGTATTGTTTTACTTTTCAATTCCTCAAATTCTTTCTTTGCATTTTCTATGCTCTCATGATCTTTTAAAATTTCAGCTTTCTTTTTCTCAAATTCTTCCTTACTATATTTAACGTTATATATTGCATTCGAAAGATTCCTCCCATTTGTACAGAAAATACAATTATTAGAATTGCTTAAGTTATAGCAAAACAACAAATCCGTGGAGGCTTGGCATTGTTCAGAAAACATACATTTAAAACACTCCCGACAATCAATGCATTCATAGCAAAGTTCTGACTCATGCAAAAAAGCACAATCAACGCATTGTTTATCTCTCTGAAGAAGTCTTCCATACAAGCAATCTTCGTTGTAATCAGCAGCAAAAATTAAATAGCAGTCCTTGTTCTCCGCTGAACCGTTAGTATAATCACTTCTTACATTTTGAATCGCTACAAGACCAAGTCGTGGAACCTTAAGTTGAAGTTCACGATATTGATCAAAAAATTTCTTTTGAGTATCGTATTCCATTCCAAAACTTTTTGGATCCCAATCGTCACTCCACCAACATTTACTACAATAAACTATGTATGGAGATTCTGGTGAATACAGAGTAATCATGTCTTTTTTACACAAATCACATGGTCTCTTATAGAGAATCCTCTCGTTTCTGTAAAGTAAACGTTGTGCCATGCGACACTCAGGGCAATATAAAGGAAGAGCAGTTTTTACCTGCTTAAAAAATGTGATATCCTCATCGCGTATTACAAATTCCTTATCACATGTTTTACAAATTTGTTTATTCATTTTGTTGTGTCCGATACTGGGTCACTTTTTTGGGATAAAGTTGGAACCAGACAAAAACTAATATTCACAACTTATAATCTCGATTTTTGACTTTTCGTCCTATACTGTGGACCCTATCGGATTCGAACCGATGACCTCCTCATTGCAAATGAGGCGCTCTACCAACTAAGCTAAGGGCCCATATTTTATTGTTTTCAAGACCCATATAAGTCCCGACGTTTTGTCGGGACGCCGACAGAATCGTCGGCGCTAAGGGCCCATATCTAACAAGGGTTATTCTACAGGATTTAACCTATTTTGCAAACTATGTAAATCTACTTATTTACCAAGGTAAGTACATGATCCACGAACTCGTGGAATTCCATACCTATTGGTGGAAGTGCTTTTGGCAGAAGCGACTGGTTTGTCAGGCCGGGATGAGTGTTCACTTCTAGAAAATATATTCCTCGAGGAGTGACGATAAAATCACTTCTGGAATAATGCCGGAGGCCTATAGCTTTGTGAATTTTTCTGGCGTATTCCATGAGTAGAGCTTTCTCAATTTGGCTGAAGTTTCCTGGAGAAATTTCCTGTGCTTGACCACTATATTTCATTTCATAATCAAAAAATCTATTTTGTGGTACACGAATCTCAATTGGTAGAAATGCATAATGTTCTTGATCTCGATAATTTTCTAGCACGGAAACTGTTGCCTCTTTACCAAACAAATATTCTTCTACCATTATATCTCCTTCGTATTCTGATAATTCTGTAAGTGCATCTAGTAACTCACTCTGAGTTTTCACAATTGATACACCGATGGACGATCCACCCGAAAGTGGCTTTACTACCCACGGAGGAGAAAGTTTGAGAAAAATATTTTGAACTTGTTCTTTGAGATACACATCGCGAGCTAGATCTGAATTCCTTTTGCGTATGTCTTCTACAATATATTCCCTTGGTGTTTTTATTTCAGATTTACGAGCAAAATCCTTGGAGAGTATTTTATTCATTCCAATATTACTTCCAAACTGTCCACTGCCAGTATACGGAACACCTATAGATTCAAGTAAATTCGGTAGTGTGCCATCCTCTCCATATGCACCATGTAGTGCATTCCAGACTACATCTACTTTGTCTCGTATGTTTTGTGGTTGTATCTCCATACCACCAATATGCCATTTGCCATCTTTCGTAATCAGAATATCTACAGGTTTGTATTTATCACTCAATCTCTCCTGCATAGCCGAAATCACGCTCGCACCACTGGCAAGCGAAACTTCATATTCATTACTCGGACCGCCACGAACTACTCCGACTCTTAGCATAAGTTAAGTATAAGGTAGAAAGTATAAAGTTGAAAGTAAGTTAAGAGAAAATATTATTGCTGATCAACGCTTGAGAAGATATCTGGACTCTCAGCTCCTGATACTTCGAGAAATGCCCATGCTCCCTTGTTCATGCGAGCAAGTGCATGATCTACCAATAAATATTTACCAGGTACATCTAGTGTAAACTCTACAATACTTGCTCCACCTGGTAGTACTGTGGTGGTCTGTACATTGCGTTCTACGCTTCCACCGATATTTGCTTCGGGATATACGATATCAAATATTTCTCCGATCACGTGGAACGACGAGACCAAATTCACACCACCGTTTCCAACATAAATTCTAATTTTATCTCCGACTTTCGCCTTAAGTCTAGGTGTCTGTTCAATTTTTCCGTTAAATACTACATAGTTAGGTATTCCGTTTAATAATGCATCACCATCAAATGGTACGAGACCTCTCTTGCCAGTCTTGCCTTCTGTATAAAATTCTCCCTGCATTATATAAAACTCTTTATCAACTTTAGAAAATGCCAACTTAGGATCTAGGGGATCAACCATTATCAAACCATACTGTCCATGGGAATTATGTGTACTGACGTTTGGCATTGCACAATGATATACATAGAGACCTGGATTAAGAGCCTTCCAACGAAATGTTTTTGTTTCTCCCGGTGCAATATGAGTCAAACTCGCCCCTCCTCCAGGACCAGTTACGGCGTGAAGATCGATGTTGTGATGATGTAAGCTTGTCTTGTCATTTGAAAGTGATATCTCAACCGTATCGCCTTCGCGTACGCGAAGCATTGGTCCTGGAACTTGTTTATTGTATGTCCAATAGTTTATATAGATACCTGGTGCAATTTCAGAAATAACCTCTTGAGTGTGCAAATTTATCCGTACCACGCCATCTTCATCTGGGGTTTGTGGACTAGCAGGTACGAGATTGGGGTCAGCAGAAATATCGGGAATTTTCTCGAAGTTTTTCTCATATCGGAAAAATTCAATAATTTTAGAAAATGGTATCGCTGGGGCCACACCACCTGGCGCATGAGAATGTACAAATACTGGCATAGCAAAGTCTGGGGGATAAGTTTTGTTGGAAACAAGTCCCGCAAAGAATGCAATTATAAATATAAAAATTGGTATATAAATCCCCCGTTGTTTCAAAATATCATGAATAGATGGCTTTCTCGCTAAATGCACGAAAAGCACTAGCAAAGCTACCACACCGAGAAGTGCTGCAAGCATCTCAAAAATTAAATATTTAAACATATACTAAGTATAAAATATAAAATGCAAAGTTGAAAGTAAATAAGATGAATAAACTTTTATTTGGATTTTATAAAATCCTTACTTCTTATCTTCTTATGAAATGTTACCGCAAATCTATGTGCTTCCGCATTTGCCATCAAAACTATTCTCCTATTCGCGCGAATTAGACCATTGTCCCCGAGAAGTTTTTTTGGCTTGTGGTGCTCATCTTTTACTACACATATTACCGGGATATTATACTGATATCTTTTTAGTACCCTCTTAGCAACATTTTTCTGTGCCGTACTACCGTCTATTACTACTAGATCCGGCAATCCCCACTCAGTATGTCGAAAACGTCTAGAGAGTATCTCTTCTAGTGCGCCTGTATCGTTGGAGTTATCCTGAGTTCGAATTATAAACTTCCTATATTCATTTTTATCTGCAATACCGTTAGTCACTACTGTCATCACGCCAACCATATTCTTGCCAGACATGTGCGCAATGTCATAACTTTCTATCCTATATGAACGAACATTGCCCTCTTCTAAATTCTCTTCCTTGATAAGTGAAATATCGTGAATATGCTCTAGGGCAAAAATTTTGTTTTTTATTTCACCTGCTTTTTCAAACTCGCGCTTCTTTGCATGAGCGAGCATTTCCTTCTTTAAATTGAAAATTATTTTCTTCTTTTTGCCTGAGAAAAATAATTCCAGATTCCTGATCGTATTTTTGTAATTCTTCACTACTTCCTTATCTGCCATGTCAGGTGTCAGGCCTATCTGACGATAAAATTCATATTTGTCTTTCTGAGATGAACTACTATCAATAAACGGGAAAATCCTACGAATAATTTTCAGTGCTTCCCGGAGCGATGCACCTGACGTATACGGGCCATAGAAATTTTTGATTTTTGTATCACCGACTCTCTTATTCTTGAAATCAATATTTTTCCCACGTTCTATCATTATCTGTGGCAAATCACTCTCTGTAATGCACACATAATTCCAACTCTTATCATCTTTCTCTTTTGTATTATAGTAAGGTTTATATTTCTTTATTAAATTAGCTTCTAGGATTAGCGCTTCTAGTACTGAGTCAGTTTCTTGCCATTTCAAGTTGTTTGCCTTGAAAACCATATCCACAATGTGTGTACCACGAGTCTGTATTAGATCCTTGGCAAAATAGCTCTTCGTACGATCACGTAGAGATGTAGCTTTACCAATGTAGAGAATCTTGTCTTTAACACAAAAAAAATATACCCCTGGCCGATCTGGAATTTTTAGTTTTTTTATATAGCTAATTATCATATAAACCTACACTAACAACACACGCTTTTATAATAAAGCGTGTGTTGTGATTCATAAACTAAATTTTATCTTGATTCATATAACTATGCGGACAGCCCTGAGTAATTACCCAATCAAAAAATCTTGGCATTACATCTGCTTCAATATCCTCAGCGTGTCCTAGATCGTGTCCAGCATCAAATGACATAAGGTTTGAAGGTATACCTAAACTAATCATATGGTTATTAGTATTCACCACACTTTGATACGGAATTTTCATGTCATCTGTTCCGTGATAAAAATAATTGGGTGGATCAGTAGATTCAAGCATATTATTCTCTACAACTGAATTCGGCGCGCCTGGCTCTGTAAAAGAAGCGCAGCTCCAAGATGGTTGGTTGGGATTATCAATATCAACTTTTGAATCACTAAAATAAGCATCGGACAAATTATTTCCGGTAATTGCCGCCGAAACGGCAGTAATTCCACCAGCTGAACTGCCACCAAGAATTATCATGTTTGGATCTATTCCGAAAGTACTTGCATTGGCACGAATATACCTAATTGCAGAATGTAAGTCTGATTGAGCAAGTTTTTGATTGTATGCTGTAAAGCCCTCCTCGGTAGCTGCCCCACGATAATCTATTGACGCACACACATACCCGCGTCCAGCAAAACGTGTCTTACACCAATTAACTATTCCAGAATTTGTACGTGTTCCCCCACCACCATGTAACATAAAAGCAAGTGGTCTATTAGTAACACTATCGTTATTTGGAGTATAGACATCCATATATAAATCTATTGTGCCATTCGTATCAATATCTGGTGCTGTAGCATATTTATATGTAGTCATGGAAATATCAGAATCAGAAAATATAACATCACAATATCTGGTAGTTCCTGTACCGTGAGGATTAGTAGCGTCAAGCACACACGTAGTGGTTTGACTAGTGTTTACATTTTTTACTGCTTTAATATTTGGATTAATTATCACATCCTTATATCCACTTATAACTCTTCCTAATAAACTACCATTACCTCCATTTGCAGAAAAAATAAAATAACCGGAACCAATTATAACCATAATAGCCAAAAAAACATTTAGTGAGTGGTATTGCGGATCTTTTAGAAAATTCATAAATTTTATTATAGAATTAAAAACCAACGACTGTTTAATTATAGCAATTAACCTATTTTTTTAAAACTCTCTTTATGTATCTTCCTGTATAGGATTTCGAAGAATTGGCTACTTCCTCTGGTGTTCCTTTTGCAACTAGTTGACCACCCCCATCTCCACCTTCTGGACCAATATCAATAATATAATCAGAACATTTTATGATATCCATATTGTGTTCAATTAGTACGACAGTATTGCCTTTATTTACTAACATATTCAATACATCTAGGAGTTTTGCTACATCATCATAATGAAGTCCCACTGTTGGCTCATCGAGAAGATACATCGTCTTTTCTAAATGTGGACGATATAGCTCTGATGAAATTTTCACGCGCTGGGCCTCGCCTCCGGATAGGGTTGTGGCACTTTGACCGAGCTCTACATATCCAAGACCCACATCCATCAGGGTTTTTAGGCGATCATAAATTGCAGGAATATCTTCGAAGAAGACTACTGCTTCCTCGACTGTCATTTTCAGAACTTCATGAATATTTTTCTTTTTGTATTTTACCGTGAGAGTTTCTTTGTCAAAACGCTTTCCGTTACATACATCACACGTAACATATACTGTCGGCAGGAAATGCATCTCCACTGCAATCTCTCCATTTCCCTCACATGCTTCACACCTTCCACCTTTTACATTGAAAGAAAATCTATTGGACTTCCAACCACGAAAACGAGCTTCCTCTGTCGCTGCAAACATATCTCGTATGTGAGTAAACGATCCGGTATATGTAGCAATGTTTGAACGTGGAGTTCTACCAATTGGTGATTGGTCAATCAATATTGCACGAGAGAGATATTCTGCACCAGTAAATGATGCGCAGTTATAAGTTTTCGCATCACGATAACGTCTATCGAGTCGTGCTTGTAAATTCTTGTGTAGAATTTCATACATGAAAGAACTTTTACCTGACCCAGATACTCCTGTGATAGTAACCATTTTACCGAGCGGTATATCTACGGTCATATTCTTAATATTGAAAACTTTTCCGCCCACAATTTTTATAAGTCCTTTGTTACTGTCCCTACGATCTTCTGGTACTTCTATTTTTGTCTCACCACGAAGATAAGCTAAAGTGCGTGATTTAGAAGGATTAGTTTTTGCGTCCAACAATTTATCTAGATAATCCGCTACAATAACTTCCCCACCGTGCACTCCGGCTTTCGGTCCGATATCTACCAAGAAATCTGAAGCAAATATTGTGTCCTCATCATGTTCAACGACTAAAATTGTATTGCCGAGGTCACGTAGATTCTCAAGAGTTCGAATCAAGCGCTCATTGTCTCGCTGATGTAATCCAATTGTCGGTTCATCTAGTACATACATTGCCCCCACCAAACGACTGCCGAGCTGACTGGCCAGCCTTATACGTTGCGCTTCTCCGCCAGAGAGAGTATTGGCACGGCGTGAAAGTGATAAGTAATTCAATCCCACGTTGAGGAGGAACTCTAATCGCGCTTCAATTTCTTTTATTACAACTTTGGAAATTTCTTTTTCTTGCGGAGTAAGTTTTAATTCTATGAAGAAATCAGCTGCTTGATCAATGGAATAACTTGTGAGATCCACAATGTTTACTTTGTGATTACCCACAAACACATGGAGTGCCTCTGCTCGAAGACGCTTACCTCCGCAAACATCGCATGGTTCGGTACCTAGAAAGTATTTAGTACCAAGACCATTACATTCTGGACACGCACCATATGGAGAATTAAATGAAAACAAACGTGGTTCAATTTCTGGAAATGAAAAACCATCTTTCGGACATGAATATTTCGATGACAGAAATTTCTCTTCATCTCCAATTTTCGCAACTACGACTCCTTCAGCTTCAAGTAGTGCCCGCTCGACTGCTTCAGATAATCGCATACGCAAATCATCTGGTTTGTCGTTAAACTCATGCAAGGCAAACTCATCCACAATAATTTCGATTGTGTGTTTTTTATTCTTATCTAAATCAATTCGATCACGGAGATTATGAATTTTGCCATCAAGTCTAACCTTCTGATACCCTTTACCAAGCAAATCATAGAGTAACTGATAATACTCACCCTTTCTACCTCTCACAACTGGTGCGAGAACTTGCACAAGCGTTTCATCCCAAGTCACGTTCATCACTTTCTTAACACTTTTGGATTTCAATTTGTGTTCATCAATTTTTTCAAATATAAATCCTATTATTTCTTCGTTGGAAAGTTTTTTTATTTCATCTCCACATATAAGGCAATGCGGTCTTCCCACGCGCGCATATAAAACTCTGAGATAATCATATATCTCTGTAATTGTTGCAACAGTGGAGCGTGGATTATTTGACCGTGATTTCTGATCGATCGATATTGCTGGCGAAAGTCCCGTGATTTCATCCACATCAGGTTTAGGCATCTGGTTTAGAAATTGCCGTGCATACGCAGAGAGACTCTCAACATAACGACGTTGTCCTTCGGCAAATATCGTATCAAAAGCGAGGGAGGATTTACCGGAGCCGGACATACCAGTAATAACCACCATTTTATTACGTGGCATTTCAAGCGAAATGTCCTTCAGATTATGGGTTCGGGCTCCTTTTATTACTATTTTCTCTCCTTCAATTTTTTTCATAAATAAATTGGGGCTTGCCCCGTATGAAATAGGCGGTAATAACCGCCGTAGTTTTCATACGGGGTGTATATCTCTATTTAACTACGCAAATAATACCATTTAAAGGAATAAGTACAAACTACTCTCCGTCAGACCCTGTACCAACTACAGTCGTAGTGATATTTGCATCTTGTGCATCACTAGTACAGAATCCAGCATTCCATTTACAGTAAAATGGCACGGAGTATTGAAGTGTATTATCCCAACCAATTGAATTATGTGTGCCACCTTCGATCGGATACCATAGCGCATATATTCCAGCGGCGATAACGGTGTTATATAAATCTAGTGCTGACTGATAAAAATCATCACTTGTACCAACGATATCTACAAGGGGTGCTTCTCCGGTTGTAACATCATTTAAATTCGTAAGATATCCCTTGAAACTCATGTTAGATGTGACTGATGCTGAGTAGGTACTATTTGAGGTATTATCTCCCTGACCTTTTTTGTCTGCACTATACGCTACTCCGTTTGCTATTGCTGCACCAGCTGAAGACCCACCTATTGCTATACGATTTGGATCAATTCCATATGTAGAAGCGTTCGCTCGGAGCCATCTCACAGCTGCTTGTGCGTCATACATTGATTTGTCTTGATCGGACTGAACCACATATCCTTTTTTCTTATCCTTCTCCCAGAGTCGATAATTTATAGAAGCTGTTACATATCCACGTAGAGCATATGTTTTGGCAAATAATTCTGCATTTGATCCGCTATCCTTATCTCCTGTTGTAAAACCACCCCCGTGAACAAATATAATTGCAGCACGAGATTTACTTGTGTCCCCCGTAGGCTGATATAGATCAAGTTTCTGATCTTCTAGGACTCCATCTTTATTGACTGATTGCGAATAAACAATATCTGAAGTGAGAGTGTAATTACTAAACACTTCGTTGTGGTAACGATTAGTATATGTGGTTGATATCGCAAAGGATGACACTGGTGAACTAGTACCGTCAGTTGATGCTACGGAAATAGAATAACTTCCATCTTTATACATGCCCGAATCAAGAGTCGCGGTAAAACTTTTTAGATCAGAAGTTCCTAAAACAAATGAATTTCCGTCAGGTTTTGTTATCGTAATAGTATACGGTTTTGTCACATTACATGATGACCATTTGTATGTGTAAGGAGTGTCTAGAGTTACAGTATCGTTAGTTTTTGGCTTTTTGATTGTGACAGACGGTGCAGAATTTGAATCACATATAGCAGGACCCCCCGTGAGACTAAATCCTCGAGAATTGTTGTACACAAGCCATCCTGACAAACCAATTATGGCTAGTAATAAAATAATTTTGAAAGCATTATATTCCTGGTTTTTCATACATTAAATTATAACAAAATTAAATAATAATTCCTTTCTCGCCCATTTTGTCTCGTAAAATCAATATTTCATCACGAAGTATTGCCGCAGTTTCAAAATCAAGTTCTTTGACAGCTTTATTCATATCTCGCTCTTTAATCTTTATTATTTTTTCATAAACCAAATTCTCTCTATCGGTATCAGACAAATTTGAATTCTTGGCTTTACCTTTTTGCTTCTCAATTACATTCTTGAACAATTCGATATCGAGTTTGAGTTCTCCTACGAGAGCTTTGTCATGCTTACTCTCGAAATTCTCTGTTATGTCATTGATTTTTTTCATTATGGTCTTCGGAGTGATGCCATGCTTTTTGTTATATGCAATCTGTATTGCCCTACGTCGATTCGTCTCACTTATGGCCTTCTCAAGAGATCCTGTTGTGTGATCGGCATAAAGTATTACTCTTCCCTCTGCGTTTCTAGCTGCCCGGCCAATAGTCTGAATTAGCGATGTCTCGCTTCTCAAGAAGCCTTCTTTATCAGCATCTAGTATCCCAATCAATGCCACTTCTGGTAAATCCAAACCTTCGCGAAGTAAATTCACGCCTACAAGTACATCAAACTCACCTTTACGGAATTTTGTAAGTATTTGAATACGCTCAATTGTCTTTATGTCTGAGTGCAAATACTCTGCTTTGATTTTCTGATCTTTCAAATATGTCGATAAATCCTCTGCCATTTTCTTTGTTAGGGTCGTAGCCAAAACTCTAAATCCTCTCTTTATTGTAGATAAAGTTTCTTTTATAAAATCTTGAATCTGTCCTTCATATTTTCCTTTCTCTAATATTGGTCGAACTATAATCTCTGGATCGATAAGACCAGTTGGACGAATAATTTGTTCCACAATTTGCTGACTGTTTTCTTTCTCATAATCAGATGGTGTTGCTGTCGTATATATTACTTGCCCTACTCGTTCTTCAAATTCGTTATACTTTAGTGGTCTGTTATCTTTTGCAGAAGGTAAACGAAATCCGAATTCCACAAGAGTTTTCTTACGTGATGCATCACCTGCGTACATTCCGTTTAATTGTGGCACGGTTACATGCGACTCATCTATAACCGTGAGAAATTCTGGGTTTCCGTTTTTATCATGAGGGAAATACGCTAGCAATGTCTCTGGTGGTTCACCTGCTTTTTTGCCGGACAAATGACGAGAGTAGTTTTCGATACCGCTACAATATCCAACCTCACGTATCATCGATAGGTCATAATTGGTTCTGCGCTTTATACGTTCTGCTTCTAGAAGTTTCCCTTCTTTTTCTAATTTCTTCAAATAATCTTTGAGCTCATCTTTGATGGCTTTGATAGCTTTCTCTTTCTGAGCTTCATTGGTCATGAAGTGCTTCGCAGGAAAAATGAAAATGGTCTTGAGTTCTTCAATAATTTTCGATGTTACTGGGTCGGTGGCTAGAATTTTTGAAATTTTGTCACCTTCAAAAAATATTTGATACATGAAAGTCTCAGACACAGGGACTACATCAATTCTGTTACCAATACTTCGAAATTGTCCTGACGACAGATCAGCATTGGTACGTTCGAAATGATTTCCAATTAATTTCTTCATGAAATCATTTCGGGAAATTTTCATCCCGACATCAATTTCTAGATTTTCTCTCCTATAATCCTCAGGAGAACCAAGTCCATAAATACAAGAAACCGACGCAACAATAATTACATCCTTTCTAGTGAGAAGTGCTTGGGTTGAAGCGTGACGAAGTCTATCTATCTCTTCATTGATTTGAGCATCTTTCTCTATATATGTATCAGTTACAGGCATGTAGGCTTCTGGTTGATAGAAATCATAATAGGATACGAAATAATGCACGGCAGCATCTGGGAAAAATTCTCTATATTCTTGGGCAAGTTGTGCAGCGAGAGTTTTGTTGTGAGCAATAACGAGAGTTGGTTTATCAATTTGTGCTATAACATTTGCCATTGTGAAGGTTTTACCTGATCCAGTCACACCTAAAAGCGTCTGCTTTCGCATACCTTTCTTTAGTCCTCCTACTAGGTCTTTGATAGCCTTTGGCTGATCTCCAGCAGGAGCCCAATCACTTTTGAGTTTAAAAACTGACATAATTAGTCAGTGTACATGCTATTTCGAATTTTTTCTAGTTTTGAAATTATTTCAGGATCTGTGATTTTTTGAAATCTCGGGAAAGTCTTACCGTCTTTCTCTATCTTGTCAAAAAACATTTTTACTGGCCTAAACCAAAATCTTTTGTTTGCTTTGTACACAAGTGAGTCATCAAACAATGGACGATAAATAACTACTTCAGAGCCAAGAAAAACTTCTGGATCATCTGTATGAACGTTCCCTCCAGCTTCTGTATTAAATGCATTTCCTATTACTTCATAAGCAGTATCAAAAATTCCTTTCGCTGGGTCATGTTTATAATGATAATAAAAACCTTTCTCCGGTGTATTCATTTTGTTTTATTATTTCTAATACCGTTGATAATTTCTTTCATCTGACGGAAACGAATTATACCTATTAAAAAAATTACAAAACCGAAAGTTATCAAGATTAAACCAAATACATATTGAAATGTTTGTAAACTAAAATGCATTATAGTGGCGCCA
>JAYRGZ010000043.1:0-14136 GCA_041907605.1 Minisyncoccota bacterium
CCAAAGAGCACCGAGCGCGAACGTAGCTACTGCAGACACAACTACCAACATATAATTTACTTCCATATTATTTATATAAATTATTAAAACTTCGTAATAAGCCAATTATATAATATTAATTGATTTTGGGTATTCAAATGCTATAATCGGCCAATATTAAATGGCCCTATCGTCTAACGGTTAGGACATCGGCTTCTCAAGCCGGTAATCCGGGTTCGATTCCCGGTAGGGTCACCATATGAGAGTAAAAAATAAGCTAATAATTTTTGATTTTGATGGAGTTCTTGTAGATACACTAGAAGTAGGTTTTTCTATAAATAAGGAAATACACGAAAATCTTACAATTGAGGAATATAAATCATTCTTTGAAGGAAATGTGTATAGTGCATTGCGTTCGGATGGAACACAAAAGAAACACCATCCAAATTTTT
Source organism: Minisyncoccota bacterium (assembly GCA_041907605.1). GTDB lineage: Bacteria > Patescibacteriota > Minisyncoccia > Phycocordibacterales > UBA9973 > JAYRGZ01. The sequence goes on from JAYRGZ010000043.1 coordinate 432, forward strand.
TTAATTTGTACGATAATAGAAGTAGAAAATTGGAAATACCTAGAATTCTTAGAGAATCAGTTTCTGAGCTTTCTAAGATTTATAAAATTGCAATAATTTCTTCTACTTATACAAATTCTATTAAGACGATTTTAAAGAGGGAGAAAGTTGAGGAATATTTTGATGATATTCTTGGTGCAGACATAGAACGTGATAAAAAAATTAAGATAAGGTCATTGCTTAAGAAATATAATTTAAATCCAGAGGATTCAATTATGATTACAGATACCCTGGGAGATATTAAAGAAGCCTCAGAATGTAACGTTGTTTCAATAGCTGTGACTTGGGGTTTCCACGATAAAGAAAAACTGTCTCTTGGAAACCCAGCAGCCATAGTGTATAAACAAAAAGATTTACTTCGGGAAATAATTAGGTATTTAAAATAATTACCTCACATTCCACTCCTTATCTTGTCTCACTAAAATTCTACTAGCATCCTCTGGATGCGCCATGATAGATGGTATAGCTTTCTCCATACGAATTCCCTGGGAAGCTTTGAAGAGTATTACATCTCCCTCACCTACAATTCCCTTCAAATATTCCCCTGCTTCATTTGATGTATCAAAATGCTTTATATTGTCTTGCTTGATTCCATAAGTGAAAGCACTTTCGCTAATTTGTTTAGCTCGAATTCCAACTGTCACAAGCATATCGGCAGACTGTGATGCTATTTTACCAATCTCTTTGTGAGCATCTATAGAGTGTTTACCAAGTTCGAGCATATCGCCTAATACTGCAATTCTTCGCCCCTTAGTCTTTATACCACCCAGTGTACGTAGAGATGCCTCACACGCAAATGGTGAGGAATTGTACGTATCGTCAATTATAAGAGAATTATTTATTCCATCAATTGGTACGAGGCGTCCCGCTGGAGTTTTGTATTCAATTAACGATTCAATTATTTTCAAGGGATCGCCACCTAATACTACTCCTACAGCAAACGCAGCAGTCACAGATGCCACATGCTGTTCGCTTATGATATAAGGCAAAGTAATTTTGTAATCAGTACCGTTATAGAAAATTGTAGTCTCTACTCCATTTGAATGAAAATTCCCGTCGTGATGTGTGAAAGAAAATATTGTCTCTCCTGTGCGAATATTAGCTTCCATGTTTCTACCGTACGTTATGACATGACCATCTACTTTCTCTCGAAGTGCAAGTACGTCCTCATCATCTGAATTTAGTACTACATATCCCTCTTTGGGCACCGCGAGAGCCAAGGCACTTTTTTCTTTGATAACCTCTTCTCTTGATTCGAAAAATTCTATATGCGCTGGAATTATTGGGAAATGGGTAATTACAGCTACATCGGGTTTCAACCACTTTACTATTCCAGTAATATCACCTGGTTTATCTGTGCCAATCTCAAGTACCAAGACATCGGGATATTTATGCGGTAAAGCGATGAGCATGAAGCCATCGAAAATATTTTTGATCCAGATTAGTGGATTTGTCCAGCCATTTGGAAGGCCTAAAATTGAGAGAGGTACACCAGTATCGCTATTGAAGCTCTTCTCACTTTTACGTACATAAAATGACGGTGTAAGTGCTAGATAGAGTGCATCTTTGGTAGAAGTCTTGCCTACACTTCCTGTGACACCCACGATTTTGGGTTTATATTTTTTGAGTACTAATTTCGCCTGCCAGGAAATGACAGAAATGATTACCTTTTTGAAAACATTTTTCATATTTATCGATCTGGCGGTACGTCATGATATGCAAGGAGAAACCTAGCTAGAGACATAAACGGACGGCCTAGTGTGTTTGCTGAATAATTAATACCTTTTGGATTCACTGTGTACATAAGTACGATAAATTCAGGATTGTACGCTGGATAGAAACCGTAAACTGAGTGAAGGTATTGATCTTCATAGTAACCTTTTCCGTCAGCTCGTGCAATTTGAGCAGTTCCAGTCTTGGCTGCTACGCTATAATGCTCAATTTTCTCACTACCAGAGAGTAGTGCAGTATCTACAATTGTGGTCATCATTTTCGCCATTGTCTCTGTGGTTGATTCCTTTAGCATCGTTGTGGTTGTGGGATACTCTGGTATAGTCTCGGATCCATCAGTAAAGCGGATTTTCTTCACAAGGTGCGGTGTGACCATTACGCCATGATTTGCTATAGCAGTAAACGATCTTATAGCTGAAATTGGCGTCAGCGCAATACCCTGACCAAACGATGCTGTAGCATACTCTATTTCTCGAGTGCTTTTTAGATTACTAACCAAATTATTTACTTCACCAGGAAGATCGATACCACTCTTTTTATTTACTTCGAAATTTAAGAAATAATCTCGAAACTTATCTTTACCAAGTTTTTGTTCTACAAAAGTAGCACCAGTGTTGAGCGATTGATTAAGAACTTCCTGCATTGTAGTCACACCTCTAGCTTTTTTATCGAAGTTATTTATTTTCTCAGATCCAATGATTACAAATCCTTTGTCGTCGTATTTGGTCTCTGGTGTCACAAGTCCTTCGTTGATACCTGCTGACATAGTGAGAGTTTTGATGATCGATCCTAACTCGTACACATTCTCAACTAGTGGATTACCATAAAGTGATGGATCAGTGACTTTAGAGAATTCGTTTATATTGAAATCCGGTAATGCATTCATAGCATAGATCTCTCCAGTTTTAGGATTCATCACTATTCCACCAGTTAAGTCACTGTGCCATTTATCTGACACACCTTGTAGTTCATGCTCAAGTGCTTGTTCTATCTCTGGATCAATTGTAGTAACGATATCTCCTTGCCCAACTTTTGAATTAAATACTGTGTGTTCTAGATTTGAAAATAATTCTGCAAAGAAATTCACCGAGGTAGATTCATGACTACGTGAAAGTACATCGTTATAGGATCGCTCAAGTCCGTAGCGACCTAGTAGATCGTCACCCTTGTAAGAAATGAATCCAATAGTGCGTGAGGCTAGATTGTTACCGGGATATACGCGCCATTTTTCTTTGTATATATTTACACCTGCTAATGATAATGCTTTCACACTATCCGCTTGCTCTTTTGTGAGATGATCAGCTACTTCCTCATATGGATCACTCTTTCGTAGTGATTTGGTAGTAAATTCGTCTTTGTCTATAGGTACGATTGCATTTAATTTAGTGTAATAATCTTCTACGTCATTTATCTTCTCAGGCACAATGGCCAGTATGTATCCGACCATTACTGACGCTGCTGTAACTTCAGTATTATCCTTATTCGTCATAAAAATTGATCCTCGATCAAAGCTATTTCCGCTCGGAGAGAAATATTGTCTATCAGCTTGTTCGAGAAAATCGTCGTTGTGAATTATTTGCAGAAAAAAAAGCTTCGCAACTATGAGAAGCCCTATAAAAACTATAAAACCTGATATTATTTTGACTCGAGAAGGAAAACTCGCATTCATATACTATCGTGTGTTGAGTGTAAGTGTTTGTGCGGACGCAAGTGTTGCGTAACCTATATGTTTTGTTTGTGTAAATCCAAGTTCTGCTGCCTTATCAAGAGTCAGGGCGTCCATTTGGCTTAGATATTGTGCTTCCTTGATAGATAGTGTCGCGTAAATGTTTTTTGTTTCTGTCTCAATTCCGCGCCTCTCTAGCACCAAAGAAATAGTAGAGATAATTCCATAAGCATAGAAAACGACAAGGAGTATTATTGCACTAGATAGTGCTATAAAAGCCTTCTTTTCAAAAGTTTGATTTGTAATACTTGTATCTCTAAATGCTTTTGCGATTGTCATTGTATTTTTTCTACTATTCTTAATTTTGCGCTTCGACTTCTTGGGTTATTACTTGTCTCACTTATACTTGGTACGATTGGTTTCTTTGTAATTTTCTTCAATCTACCTTCCACTTCTTCTTTTTTAAAAAAATTTTTAACTATTCTATCTTCTAGACTATGAAAAGTTATAACTGCAATTCTTCCTCCTTTATTTAAAATATTTACTGATTGCTCCAGTGCTTTTGGTAACTCTGTGAGTTCTCCGTTTGTGGCAATTCTAATGGCTTGAAATGTTCTAGTGGCGAAATGTATTTTCTGATGTGTGTAACGTGTTGGAACTCCACTGCGTATTACTTCGACTAATTCAAATGTAGTTTTGATCGGCTTTATCTTTCTAGACTCTGTGATTGCTCTGGCAATACTTCTAGCGTATTTCTCTTCTCCAAAGCCTTTGATAATAGTCTCTAGTGTTTCTCTATCCCAGTTGTTTACGATATTTTCAGCAGTGAGAGTTTCAGGAACTACATCGTCAGTGAGAGTCATCAACAGTGGTTCGTCTTTGCGAAAAGTGAATCCCCGTCCTGAATCATCTAATTGCACTGAGCTAATTCCTAAATCAAACAAGATTGCGTCAACGCTACTGATTCCCTTCTTCTCTAATTCCCTCTCTAAGGAAGAAAAATTTTGATTTATCAGTATTGGTTTGGCACCAATACTTGCAAGTATTTTGCCTGCTCTCTCTATTGCATCACCATCAGCATCGAATCCTATGATTTGTAAATCCTTCACTGATTCAAATGCACATTTACTATGTCCACCTGAACCCAATGTCATATCTACAAACGTGTATCCAGGCTTTAAATTAAGTCCTAGGATACTCTCATCTTTGAGTACTGATATATGCTCCATACTTTAAAGAACTCCTACACCACCTAACTTCTCTGCGAGTTGATCAGCTTGGGTTTCTACAACTTTCTTGTATTCTCCCCATGTCTTCTCACTCCAGATTTCTACACGATTCTGCACACCAATCACTGCTATAGTTTTCTTCAGTCCGGCACGCTCCTTGAGGAAATCCGGTATCAATATTCGTCCGCTGGTATCTACATCCACCTCATGAGCACCACCAAACATAAAACGGTTGAAACTTCGATTGTCTGCTTGGAGCATTGAGTTCTCCGCTAGACGCTCAGATATTTTCTTCCACTCCGCTACAGCAAACATGAAGATTGATTTATCTAGGCCCGGAGCGAGTACTACACGCTTACCCAACTCAAGTCGAAATTTCGCGGGCAATGAAACGCGGTTTTTCTCGTCTAATGTGTGGATGTATTCACCGATTAACATTGCTTTGTTTTTGTGCACTTTCTAGAGGATGTGCACTTATCCCACATAATCCCACTTAGGTCTAATTTTACTCCACTTTATCCCACTTTGCAAAAAGCTTTTTTGTGGATAACTCTTCCCTTCTCTTTTTTGACTTATCACGAAATAGATGGTATTATGAAAACCATTTTGAACCTTAAAAAAATAACCGATGGAAAGATTACATCCGATTACAAAAGGTGTGCTTGGTTTAATTCAATTCGGTGATGGTAGTTTTGTTCCATCATTTTTCGTTCCACTAAATAATCACAATAAAAACGTGAGAGTGGATAAAAAAAACGATAAAGTTTCAATGGGAATATTGGAACTTGAAAATGTTGGAGATGAACTAATCCCAAAAGTTTTCCTACCGTCGCAAAGACCGGTAATAGAAAATAATGAGCCATTTGTTTTTGATAATGGCCCTAATTTTAGGAAGATTTTTCCGAATTATTTTGAACAACTTTAGGCGCACAAAAAGGAGATCACTCAGTGGTCTCCTTTTTCATTCACAAAATATTATTCTGACTTCGGACGCATAAGTGGAAAGAGTTGTGTCTCACGAATCGGTTTATCTACCATAAAGGCGAAGAGTCTTTCCCCAAAACCAAATCCGCATGTCGGCGGTATACCGTGTTCCAACATATCTACGAATTCCCATTCTGGCATCATGGCTTCACTATCTCCTCCTTCAATTAGTTTCTGTTGAAGTTCAAAACGCTCTCTCTGATCAAGTGGATCATTTAATTCTGAAAATCCATTTCCTACTTCACTTCCTGCGATAAGTATTTGAAAACGTTCTACGGTACCTGGTCGATCAGTAGACTCCTTGGCAAGCGGAGAAACAAGTTTTGGATGATGCACTAAAAATGCAGGACCAGCGATAGATTTGCGACAATATTTCCATAGAGTATCAGTGAGACGTTCACGATTAGCTCCTTCGTATACTACACCTAGATCATCTAATTTATTTTTCATTTCTTCTTCTGTCGCAGTAAGAACGTTTATACCAGTCTCTTTCTCTACATGGTCTACATAATCAATTACCTCCCATTTATTTGCTAAATCAAAAGTGTGACCTTTGGCAGTAAACTCTGTTTTACCAAATGTTTTAATGGCAATTTCTTTATATAATTCTTCAGTCAATTTCATCCCATCCTTGTAGTCAGCATATGCCATATAAAATTCCATGTTTGTAAATTCCTGTAAATGCTCAGGAGATGTGCCTTCATTTCTATATGCTCTACCAATTTCAAATGTCTTTGGGAACCCAGCCGCCATCAAACGTTTCTGCCAGAGCTCACCAATAGAGATACGAAGATATACATCTATATCGTAGTCTTTGTGATGAGTCTTAAACGGATTGGCTTCTGCTCCACCTGTTGTAACTTCAAGTGTTGGAGTTTCTACTTCCAAAAATCCTTTCTCTTTCATAAAGTTTCTTGTCACTTCCCAGAAAAGTGCTTTCTTGTAGAAAATATCACGAAGTTCCGGGTCCATGAGAATATCTAGGTATCGTTTACGATAGCGTTCGTCTGGATCTGTGATGCCATGCCATTTCTCTGGAAGAGGTAAAAGCGTCTTAGTCAGAATTGACCAACTCTTTATCTCAAGAGTCTCTTCACCTCTTTTTGTTGTAAAAAGTATACCAGTGATATCTATGAAGTCACCAATATCTATAGTGTTGTTGAATAAGTCAAAAAATTCTTGGGAAATGTTCTCATCTTTTAATAATCCTTGGAAAGTTCCTGTACCGTCATATAAATTCATGAAGACTAACGCTCCCTGAGGACGTAGAGACATGATTCTTCCCGAGATAGTCACCTCCTTAGCCTCCTCGGCAAGTTCGGTATACTTATCGCGGACTTCTTTGATTGTATGAGTGCGTTTAGATTTCGCTGGAAACGGCAAAAGACCTCTTTCTTTCAAAAGATTTAATTTTTCAAGTCTTGTGCTACGTATTTCTTCTAGTGATGCCATCTGTAACTATAGTATTATTCTACACTAACTATAGTATATTCTATCGTACCTTTGGGAGTTGCGAAAGTGGCTACATCACCTTTCTTCTTACCCAAAAGAGCTTCGCCAAGTGGTGAATTGTTTGAAATTTTTCCTTTTGGCATGTCGGCTTCTTCTGATCCTACTATTACAAATGTTTTTGTTTCTTTGTCTTTTCCTTTTTTCACAACAACGGTAGAACCAACTTCTACGACTGTACCCTTGTGATGAGAAACAATTTTCGAGGATTTAAGAATTTCTTCAATTTTTATTATGCGATCTTCTAGACGTGCCTGTTCATCACGTGCATTGTGATATTCTGCGTTTTCTGACAAATCACCCAGAGACTTTGCAAAAGCTAGCGATTCAAGTACCTGCTTTCGCTTTGGGCCTTTTAGTTCTACTAGTTCTTTTTCAAATTCTCTATATTTGTCTTCACTTATGTAGTGTCCACTATTCATGCGCAGGATTCTAACCTATTTTTCGCTCAATGTCAATTTAAAATTTCAATACTATTGAAAGAAATCAGGCATAATACTGTATAGATATGTGAAGGAATTTATTGCAACCGAACGCACGTTTACTCCAACATCTGAGGGTCCACGCTCTAGGTTTATGACAAATGCATATTTGGGATTTTCATACGGGAAAAAACCCATCATCCATGAATTGATTTTATTTTTTAGAACACCCACCTCTGCTGTTCCGGTTTTTGCTCCTAGTGAAAATGGCAATTGTGAGAGAGTATGCGCTGTACCAACTGTCGCTACAAGATGCATTCCCTCTTGGACAACTTTGAAATAATGCTCATCGTATTGAAGCTTCACAGGGTTACCGGGCTCGCTCTCTATAAAATGAGGAGTGTAGAGTGTACCACCGTTTGCAATACTAGAAACTGCACGGAGCATCTGTATTGGAGTAACTTGGAATCCGTACTGCCCTATAACTGTGTGATATGTGTCTCCAATACGCCACGGATCACCAGGAAAATATTTTTTCTTCCACTGTGGCGATGGTATGACTCCTTCTTTTTCACCAGGAAAATTTATTCCGGTTTTTTCACCTATACCAAAAGATCGTGCATATTTCTCTATGTTGCCTATACCTATACCACGCTGATTCTTATATCCCCCACCTACTTCGTAGAAATAAATATTTGAAGAAACTTTCAAAGCATTTCTCACATCCACCCAACCGTTGTCATCTGCTAGGTCTTTGAAAACTGACGAAAGTTTTGGATTATACGGATTTGGAATTGAAATTGATCCACGACTTAATATTTGTGTATTTTCATCAACCACTCCCTCAGTGAGTGCAGCAATCGCCATAAATGGTTTTACAATAGATCCGGGACTATAGAGTCCTTGGAGAGCGCGATTTATAAATGGTTTTCGACTATCAGTAAAATATCCACTAATTGTTTTAGAATCATCTCCTAGTGATAGAATTTCGGGTTTGTATTCAGGATAACTAGTCATCATGAGAATTTCTCCATTTCGCACATCCATCATTAATGCAGAACCACCTGAATATCCACCACTATCTATTACTTTTTGTAATTCCTTGTTGAAGGTACTTTGGATCCTGGAATCTATAGTGAGAGTGACGTTGTTACCCGGTACCGGATCATTTACAATGTTGTGCGAAAGAACATTACCCGAAACATCTTTCTCAATAATTCGAACACCATTTTGACCATGTAGTTTATCGTCATAAACTTTCTCTATACCATCCTTCCCAATAAACTCACTCTGCCAATAGTAGCCTGTTTTATCTTTTGTCGGATAAGACACATAACCGAGTAAGTGCCCAAAACCACCCTCGCTAATATATTTACGGATTGAAAATGGTTGGTCATTACTGCTTTTCTCGTTCCATGCTAACTCTGTACCATTACGATCATATATGATGCCTCTATCTGCGAAAAGTGGCTCTTGGTCAAGACTGTTGTTGCGACTTTGTTCTAAAAATTTTTCTCCCTGATTAATTTGAAGTGCAGAGAGTTTAATACCAAAAGATATGAAAATTATAAAAGTAACGATACCGACAAATTTAATGTTGATTTTCGGAATCGGGTGCTCGATACGTCCCTCAAATTGTTGCGTATCAAATTGTGGTAAGTTCGTAGAATCAAGAAATATTTCATCCGGTTCTACAAATATATTTCTTTTTTTTCTAAATATAGATTTCATTTTTTTTCCTAACAATTGTTTTTATATACTCAATTACAAGCACTATCACCAGTGCAATAAAAAATGTCGTAAGTATACCTGTTATATGGAATCTTCCGGGGATTCCGAATAAAATATCTGATACAAAACCAATACCCACAAATTCAAAGAAATACTTGTTCAATACAGCAGTACAGATACCAAAAGCAAGGAAAAGCCACCATGGTGCAAAAAACACAGAGAATACTAGTAAAAATATGGAAATTAAGCGTATAGCCATACGGCCATTATAGCCAAAATTTCCAAAATAAAAACTAGTGAAAAATTATCTTATATATCACCCGCAAACAGATAAGAGCCATAACTAAAGCGAACACATAAAAAATATATTTATTCGCAAATACAAATGCCATGAACGAAAAGAAAGCTAGCTGTGCGTATTGCCAAATGTTGCCTAGGACATCCATTATGCTTTTTCTCTCGGGTTCTTTTTTAACTTGATCAGTATTGTTTGGATCAAATTGTGTACCAGCCAATGCCTCTACGTTCATCTGATGGTCTATCTCTTCCTCTGTGCCAATGTAATACCAAGAAAGTTTCTCTCTCCATGTGTTTAGCTGTAGGAGCCACATATTAATTTTCTCTTGAAAATTTTGAGGTATAGCATTTGTAACTTTGGACTGGATATTGTCTATCTGATCTAACTGAGTACGGACACTGTCTGTAGGAGATTGTGCAAATGTATGGATTGGTAGAAGTGTGAAGAAAATTGCAAGAGTAAATAAAACTTTTTTATTCATATAGTAAGTATATCAAAAAATTAGTGATATATCACAAAAAATCCGTACAGTACTGCAATAAAATTCATCACAGTATGCATCATGGATATGAGAATTATATTTGGATAACGGAGATACATATAAGCAAATACGAGACCACCCATGAAAGCAAAAGGTAGCATAATCTGGGGTATCGGATAAATAATATGAAGTAGCGTGAAGAGTAACGCGTTAATTAGAATTATACCTAAGCGATCGGTGAAAATCCTCTCCATAAGTGGGATTAGAAACCCTCTATAAGCAAATTCCTGTAGAAATGATACGAGAATAAAAATAAACCAGAAATGCCTATCTAACCACCAATAAGATTCAACTTTCATATCAAGTTTTCCCGCAAACCAAATTATAAATACAGATGATACAAGTGTGGCACATAGATATGGGATCAGCGATTTATGAAAATTATCAAATCGGAGCCCCCATGTACGATTCTCCCATTTTCCCTTTTTCATAATTCCATATATAAAAAGACAGGCAACGATAAGTACCATCACACGCCACTCTTTGTTTATTATATTGAAATATAAAAGTATGACAGGAAGGACAAAAATGAAAAATATTTGCCCAAGTACAATTTCTTTTGGTGTTTCAGAAATGCTTTTGTGCATGACTAATTATTGAAACCACTTCTATAAATCGAAATGAGTGCGTAAAGTAAACTAATTATAAGTGGACCAAGTAATATTCCAATAGGACCCATAAGCGATACACCACCTAAAACAGAAAACAAGATAAGGAGCGGGGGTATTGATGTGCTTTTGCCTATAACAAAAGGACTTAGGAAATTATCAATTGTACCTACTAGCGTCAAACTCCAAATACCAAGTCCTACAGCAGCACCTGTGTGGCCAAAATATAGTAAGAACAATATAGCTGGTACGGAAACTAGGGTTGTACCAATCGTTGGTACGAGTGATGCAACACCAGTAACCACGCCCCAGAGTGCAGAGTTTGGTATACCGAAAATAAACATTCCTATTCCCATCATCACACCCTGACAAAGTGCGATTAACAGATATCCTTTGATCACAGCATTTATAGAACTTGCCATCTTGGTAATTATTTTCTGATCATCTGAATCTGCAAGTGGTGAGAGTACCATAATGGACTTTCTCCACTCTGAGCCGTCTTTAAGAAAATAAAATATAGTTAGGATAACAAGCAAGAAAGAAAATATAGTGGAAAGAGTAGTTGTAAAAATATTTTTTACATTTGAAGCGAGGTTACCAAACAAACTCACAAGCTGTGCTTTGAGGTCAAAGTCTAGTCCTGCAGGTAGAAAATTTTTGATAGATGTGTTCACTGATTCAATTAAAGTATTCGCATCTTGGCTTGCAATGATCGTGGCGTAAGCACTTTGGGACTGATGAATAATTACAGAAATTAAACCAAATAGCGGTATACATAAAATTATAAGAAACAGAAGTACAGTAATAAGAGCTGCCAACCATTTTCGATTCCTTGCAACCTTATCGTTTAACCACTCATAAACTGGATGCATTACTACTGCAAGAGATGCGCCAACAGCAATCACTGCCAAAAATGGTTTAAAAACAAACACACTTAGCGCTATCACAATAAACAATAAACCAAAGAAAAAATATCTTTCTACTATTTTCGTTTGCATAGTAATAGTATACCACTTCATTTTCATTAAAATAATAATTTTGACAAAGTTAAATTTGCGTAGTATTGTCTAAAAAACCTTTACTCATGATACATCAAACATTACTGATATTTGCAAGCTTTCAAGCATTTAAATGTTTACCATTTGTCATCTCCATATTAGCAATAATAGCTTTAGTATTGTTGCTAATTGTAATAGTGTTTCATTATTCACCACCTGTAAAGGAAACAAATAATGAACTCACAAATGATAAGAAAAAAGGGGGATAAATTTTAAAATAATTAGTAGACAAGGAGTTCCAAATTGGAACTCCTTTGTTTTTATATAATTGCAAAAAAGTGAAAAATTGAATATGATGAAAGCCAGTTTTAGTTTTTATTGGGGTATCGTCCCTAAGCGAAAATTAAACATTGGGGTATCGTCTAATGGTAGGACAGAGGCCTTTGAAGCCTTTAATCGTGGTTCGAATCCATGTACCCCAGCAAACAAGTGTAAGCTCTGTTTGATGGGGTAAGTGAGTAAACGGCTTTACTCACGTCATGGATTCGAACGACGGAATGTGATTTTTATAACAATAAAAATCCATGAGTCGGTGCCCGGACCAAAATTTACTGACGATTAAATTTTGAGTCGAGGGAGAAATTCCATGTACCCCAGCCGATTTTTAAGCGTAAAAATCGCGTCGTAAATGAGCACATTTCGACGCGGTTAATTACAATAAATAAGCACGGCTCTAAAAAATACTATTGCCCCTCAATCAAATCAATTAGTGCTAGTTCAAGTGGTAACTGCGCGATAAATGCATTGCGAGTTTCTTCATACATTGTGAGAAGTCGATATAGTGCCGATGATGTAATTTTCTCTTTATACTTCCCAACCATATCTTTTATGAAAGCCTGATCTTCATCATTTAAATTCATCTCCTTTTCAAAAACGTCAGGTGCCACACGAGATAGTAGTAATGCACGGAATAGTTCTAGAACGAGCGTTGCGAAAAGTTTTGTGTCAGAGTTCTGGTCCACAATTTGCTTTACCGCCTTCATCCCAATTTCTATATTCGAACTTAGTATTCCTAATATATATTCTCGGACAAGTTTGCGTCGAGGAGCGCCAGTAATACGTTCAATCTCCTCTATGGTGATTTTCTTACTTTGAGTAAAGGAAATAATTTTCTCTAGAGTTCCTTCTGTATCACGAAATGATCCATCACCCAAGAGTGCAATTAATTCCGCACCCTCATCGTCAATTGAGAAACCTTCTTTCTTTGCGATACTCTCTACTACTTTTTTTAAGATTTCTATGCTTGGTTTTTTAAAAACAAATGTCTGACACCGTGACACTATTGTCTCAGGAACTTTCTCTAGTTCTGTTGTAGCTAAAATAAATATTACATGTGCTGGTGGTTCCTCAAGAGTTTTTAGCAGTGCGTTAAATGCTTCTTTTGTCAGCATATGTACTTCGTCTACAATGTAGACTTTGTATTTTGAATCAAACGGTAGAGTATTTACATTTTCACGCAATTCACGAATATTATCTATTCCACGATTTGATGCAGCATCTATTTCATACAAATCGTTTGGTGATGTTTCCAAGACATTTGCAATAATTCTAGCGATTGTAGTTTTACCCGTACCACGAGATCCAGTAAGTAAATACGCATGCGAAATGTTGCCTTGTTTTATAGCGGTTTGTAGAACTTCTACAATATGATCCTGTCCGATTACATCAGCAAATGTTAGAGGACGGTACTTACGATATAGTACTTTCTGGCTATCGTTTTTAGGCTTTTCTTTCATGTCACTTAGTATAGCGAAAGAATTGTAATTTATCAAAAAATAGAAAAGCCCCCTTGCAGGGACTTTTCTCAGAAAGGAATTCATGATGGTCGACAATAATCACCATGCATACCTCTCGGTACTTTTATTATACCAAATTATTATTTTGTACAA
>JAYRGZ010000044.1:0-5919 GCA_041907605.1 Minisyncoccota bacterium
CCAGCATGATCAGTTAAACATATACAAATGATTACATTATTTAATAGTAACTCTCTTTTTCGGGAAAATAAGATTATTTGGAGATTACTTGAAACTTTTGTTCTAGTAACACCATTAACTGACGGAACCCCATACATATGGTTCGGAGTAAATATTCCATTAAATTTAAATGGTATATCAAAGGTTGATGGTGATATTGATTTAATGATTTGTCTTTTAAATTCTTACGAGGATAACCTCCCAACTTTTAGGTATAAAATTTGGGAGGTTAAATGCTCCTTAATTGATGAAAGTGGAGTTGGTCACTCACTAAAATATAGCATCGGTAAAATAAATTCGCTTAAAAAACAACTAATTAAATTAGCTAAATTCGGATGCCCCGAGGTATCATTACTAGAAATACATCTGTTGCAAAACGAGAATCTCCTGTATGAACATAAATTTTTAGATTCTAATGTAAAAGATTCTTTTATAAGAAAAACCATGGCTTTATTAAAAAATAAAAATGGTATTGGTTATCAGATATTACCTTTTAGTCATTATGAATCTGAAAATTCAGATATTGGTTTAAGCACACTTTCTAATGGTTCAAATATTTTTCCTCATATTTGTAGAGTTGTCGAACCATTAAAAAATAGAGAAAGTGAACCGTTTATTTCTATGGCGGAAATTCTAAACAACTTTTACAGAGATGAGTCTATAAACGGGAGAAAAATTGTTGGAAATACCTCAATAATTACATACTGTAAAGAGTGTAAGAAATTGATTTTGGTTGGAGAAAAAGAAAATTTTTGCTATAAGTGTGGCACAAAATTTCTAGATCCGGACAATAACGAATATTTAAATTTTAAGCATTTGGAAAATGAAGAAATTGGTTAGTATTATTAAAAATAATTTATAATTTTTATGATAGTTACTTTAATACTTTTAGCTATAAGTTTCTGGAAACCTAATACAGGGTCAATATTGTTTATATCTTTTGCCTTTTTACTTGAATGTTGGATTTTCCTTGCGAACTTACAAAAGATTGAGGTTAAAAATGAGAACAATAAATATACATCAAAAGAAGTTGAGGTCATTAAACGTTATCGCCTATTTTTCCAATATCCGATAATATCTCGTATACTTTCAAGAATGTTTTCTGGAATACAGCTTTCGGTATTTATTTTGGTTCCTTGGTTACTTTTTAAAGGTGTATACATTCAAGCCTTAATTATTGGACTAAATTACTTTATTTCACAACAGTTAGCTTTAATTCTAAATCCTCAATTTTTTCTTCATAACAACTTAGATAAAGGAAAAATTAAAAACCCAAGTGTAAAATCAAAAATGACAGAGGATATGTATGCTATTGATTCTGCTTTAGAAAAAATGTACTCGAAGTCTCCTAACACTAATTAAAATCAGTTCTGAATTTTTAACATATTTTATATGCCATTTCCAATCAAGAAAAATTATATACCGGAAAAGTTTTACTTTCTTCTGCCTGTTGAAGTACCGGAAATTCCTGAGAGAATTTTGGACTTTGCAAAGACAGAAGGTTTAAATCTGAAATCTGAATGTCATGTGAGTTTGGTTGTTGAAAAAAGCGCGAAAGCTATCCGAGCAGGATTGGCAAAATTTGAGAATCCTGAAGAGATAAAAGAAAAAATTGTAGAACTATTTAATTCTCTTTCATTTGAATACTCTCTCACAGATAAATACGCATACATGGAGAAAATTTATACTAGAGAGCAACTAGATGGTGCTGGATTAACAGATGAACCAGAACATTCTCGTCGTTCAATTGCTCAAGTAGTAAATATGCCAGATATGGATAAATTCTACAGTGAAGTCTCACAATTGCTTGGTGTAGAATTAGATGTTCCTATTCCCCATATAACAATATTTGCTTGGTCAGATTATGCACCCAAACCTACACGAGGCATCGGTATTTCCTCTAAAGCCGATTTCGACTTGTATACAAAGAAGTATATATAACTAGTATAATATCCGTATGAAACTACATATTGTAATGCATGAAAGTTTTGAGGCACCTGGAGCAATTGTTGACTGGGCAAATTCAAATAATTGTCCTGTTTCTTACACGCGCTTATATGACGGCGATAACTTCCCTACCAGTACCGACGACTTTGATTATTTGATTGTCATGGGTGGACCACAATCTCCAGATACCACTACAGACGAATATCCACACTTTGATGCAAAAAAGGAAATTGAATTTATAAGGAAAGCAATTGATGCAGATAAATATTTACTCGGCGTGTGTCTCGGTGCACAGCTCATTGGTGAAGCCCTCGGAGTAAAATTTGACCATAGTCCAAATCGTGAAATCGGTGTTTTTGATTTAACTCTCACAGAAGACGGTAAACAAGATCCTATTGTTGGAAAATTTAGTGAGAAGTTTCCAGTCGGACATTGGCATGGTGATATGCCAGGGCTAACTGCAGAGTCAAAAATACTTGCAGAGAGTGTTGGATGCCCTAGACAAATTGTAATGTACACACCGAAAATTTATGGATTTCAATGTCACTTCGAATTTACACCTGAATCAATAGAAGGAATGATAAAAAATTGTGGTGATGAATTAGAGAAATATAAAGATTTACCATACATAGAAAATGCCGAAGCGTTACGATCTCATAATTACAAACCAATCAACGAATTGCTTTTCAAATTTTTAGATTACATGAAGTCTCAGTTTGAGAGTAATTAGGAATAATACAGGAATTGAGGGATAATTAAGTATATGAAAAATACTATAATAATTATCTTGGTCTGTCTCATACTTGCTGGTGTCTATGGTTTTAGAGATCAAATCTTTAAAACTAGTTCGACAAACACAACTACTGATACTAATAATTCACAAGTTCTAGGTAGCACAATAAACCTAAGCGGACAGGCCCTAACTAAAGCTCCAGAATATATATTTAGCAAGACATCCACTACTGAATTAGATTTATCTAACAATTATATAGACGGTGCACTTCAGTCTCAAATCGGACAACTTAAAAAATTAAAAGTTCTAAACCTAAGCAACAATAAATTTACAGGTGTTCCAGCGGAGATAGGACAGCTTAGTGATTTAGAAATACTTGATCTATCAAATAACCAGATTACCGGTTTACCCAATGAGCTTGGTAATTTATCTAAATTAAAACTATTGGATCTCACAGGAAACAATTATTCTAAAATTGATTTAGATAACATTAGGAAAAACCTTCCGGTAACCACAGTAATAAAAGTAGATTAAAGAATCAAATTTAAGCAGGATCATTTCTTGCTTAAATTAATCCTGTAGTATACTTAGAAAATGGAACCAAATATCTCACAAAAAATTGAGGAACTCAGTGTAGAAATAAAAGAAGTTTACAAGTCCGTAGAAAAAATGCGAAATTATTTCAAGTGGACTCTCTATGTGACTATTGCCCTATTTGTGCTCCCTCTAATCGGACTTGTATTTGCAGTACCTGCATTTCTAAATAATTACTTGGGTACAATACAAAGTCTCACACAATAATACAAAAACCCTCCACCAATTGGTGGAGGGTTTTTGCTAGTGAGTATTATGCCTTTTGAACGTTGACTGCATTCTTCCCTTTTGGAGAATCTTCAACTTCAAATGACACAGCATCACCTTCACGTAGATCGTCAAAAGAGACTCCTACAAGAGAATTAGAGTGAAAGAAAAGATCCTTTTCCATTCCAGCTGCTGTAATGAATCCAAAACCTTTTTCAGCAATAATCTTTTTGATTGTTCCTGTCATATGTATTTCTATAGTTAGTAATTACAAAATAGTAGTTTAAAAAATCGACATTTCTTGAGACAACTTTTGTATCATTAGGATACCTTATTTAGTAAAGTAAAGCAATCATTCGGAGAAATCTAAAACTAATGCTAGAATAGCGCTACTTTTGAATTATGGCAAAAAACGAAACAATTCTTCGATTCGAAGATGTATCATTTGAATATAGTCCTATAAAACCAATCTTAGATGGAGTGAATTTTACAGTGAGAAGTGGTAGTAAAATCACAATCATGGGACAAAACGGTGCTGGTAAAAGCACAATATTTGGACTTATCACTGGTGCCCATACTCCCGAGAGTGGAAATATAAATATTGTAAAAGGTGTCACTGTAGCCATAGCCCGCCAAGTCATAACACGAGAGGATCTGTCACTTAGTGTACGAGAATTCTTTGAAAAATGTTTCGATAGAAAGATTTACGATATTGATAAGAAAATTGATG
This sequence comes from Minisyncoccota bacterium, assembly GCA_041907605.1. GTDB lineage: Bacteria > Patescibacteriota > Minisyncoccia > Phycocordibacterales > UBA9973 > JAYRGZ01. The sequence goes on from JAYRGZ010000044.1 coordinate 4,251, forward strand.
AAGTACTTGAAGTTGTAAACTTAAAAGGTCACGAGAAAATTCACGACCGCACTATAAAAACATTTTCTGGTGGTCAACAAGCACGACTTCTCCTAGCATCTGCCTTAATTCAAGATCCAGATCTATTACTTTTAGATGAGCCGACAAATAATCTCGATAAAGCAGGCATAGCACACCTGACAGATTTCTTGGTGAATTATCAGAAGACTGTAATGGTAATTTCCCACGATGCCGAATTTCTAAATGCATTTAGTACTGGGGTGCTATATCTAGATGTACATACTCGAAAAGTTGAACAATATCTCGGTAACTACAAAAACGTACTTTCTGACATCACTGCTCGAGTGGAGAAAGAAAATATGAAAAACGCTCAATTGGCCAAAGAAATTCAAGCTAAGAAAGACAAGTCAAACGAATTCGCTCACAAAGGTGGACGACTGCGTCTAGTGGCAAAACGCATGCGTGAGAAAGCAGAAGAACTGGAAGACGAGATGGTAGATGTGCGTAGAGAAGACAAAACTATACGAGCTTTTACAATCCCCGCCCAAGATGAAATTCTGGGTGAGATTATTTCCATAACATCCTTCACAATTATGGATCCCAAAACTCACAAGATAATTGAGCGAACTGCAAAAATTAAACTCAAGAAAAACCAACACCTACTTTTATCAGGACCAAACGGTATTGGGAAAAGTACACTACTCGAAAAGCTTGCGAGTGGAAAATCTGAGGGGGCAAAAATCGCATCACATATTCGTGTCGGATATTATCGTCAAGATTTCTCTACACTAAACTTTGACGACACAGTATTCCAGTCTCTTTCAAAAGCCATGCTTGCAGGAGGTGCAAAAGTAGACGAAGAAAAACTGCGCGCCACAGCTGCGAGCTTCCTAATAAAAAGTGATGTTATACATGCAAAAATTGGAAGTCTGTCAGAGGGACAGAAAGGATTAGTCGCTTTCGCTGGACTTGTACTTATGCGTCCTGGACTTCTCATACTTGATGAACCAACGAATCATATAAATTTCCGTCATCTACCTGTGATCGCAGAGGCACTCTCTAAATATACAGGCGCTATGATTCTCGTATCCCACGTTCCAGAATTTGTCTCACAAATTCGAATTGACGAGACACTAGATTTAGAGAAATAATTACCAGGTATTTTCTCTATACTTCTTTATATAGTTTAGTTGACGGAAGAACATATAAATCATTCGCATAATATTGCGGTCCTTTTTATAGAAAAGTGGGTTAACGTAATGACCTTCATGTATTAGTTTACGCGCTTCGTCACGAATGCTAACATTGTCTACAAATTTATTTAAAACAACATGCGGTACAACAGTGAAAAGCATCGGTTTGTTTACGAGAGTGAGAGTTTGTTCCCTGTGATACAAGACGTCATCTACTAAATATTTCGCCAAATTATATCCGCAGGCTGTGACGTAGAAGCTACTTCTTCCCTGTCTGATATTTACCTCAAATATTTTGAATTTACCGTCCCGCTGATCAAATTTAATATCAAAATTCGCAAAACCTACGTAACCCAAGTGTTCAAGGAATGCTTGGAGTTTATGCATCATTTCTTCGTTATAACGCGCTATGAGGGCTGTATAGTTACCTATAGCGGTCTTGGTGTGCTCCTGGAGGACTACTTGGGCAAATGATA
>JAYRGZ010000045.1:0-2357 GCA_041907605.1 Minisyncoccota bacterium
AAACGTAAGCGATTACGCATCTTTTGGTATAAAGTACTTTTCGTATTTATTGGATTACTTGTGCTCTTTGGTGCAAGTGTACTTATAATGCGGATCGATAAACTAAAAATCACAAAGGTGACAATCGAAGGAAATCATGTAGTACAAAGTGAAGATATCCAAAAAAAAATTAACGAAGAACTCTCAGGAAACTATCCCTTCTTTTTTCCAAAACGCAATGGACTACTCTATCCACGACATACAATTCGAAACGACCTGCAAGAAGCATTTCCTCGCTTTGATCAGGTTGTAGTTACAAGAGAAAATATCAACGAAATTAAAATTGCAGTGGTAGAGCGCGAGAGTGTGTATTTGTGGTGTGGAATGCATGTGGGAAATTTTACTGATACTGATAATCCATGTTACTACGTTGATGAACAAGGCTATATTTTTTCGAAAGCACCGTACTTCTCAGGGACAATTTATTTCAAATTCTTTGGTAGTAATATTGCGCTCTCTGATGATAACCCAATTGGCAAATATGTGTTGCCAGCTAACTTGTGGGGACAAGTAGTATTACTCAAAGACAATATTGAGTCCCTTGGATTTGCTCCACACAGTCTTGCCATATACGACAAAGGAGAGTACTCATTCCTACTCTCAAGTATTCCCGAAGATACAAGACTTCGAATTGTTTTCTCTGATAAATATGATTTGAAAAAGATTGGTGCGAATCTTGCCTCAGCTCTCTCGGTAGAACCACTCAAAACTGATATCCAAACTAAATTTACTAGTTTAGAGTACATTGATCTGCGCTATGAGAATAAGGTGTACTATAAATTTACCAAAGAATAAAAATGAATAAGGGATTTTGGGAAAAATTAAGTAAACCGTTTTTTGTATTAGCACCGATGGCCGATGTGACTGACTGTGCTTTTCGCAAAATCATTGCTAAATACTCTAGACATGGGCAAGCCGGCGGAGGACCTGATGTTTTCTGGACCGAATTCGTTTCGTCTGACGGACTAATGAGCGAGGGTCGCGAAGCGCTCATGCGTGATTTAGCTTTTAGCGAAGAAGAACGTCCTATAGTCGCACAGCTTTTTGGTTCTACAGTTTCAAAAATGCGAGAGGCGAGTAAGCTTTGTGCCGAGCTTGGATTTGATGGCATAGATATAAATATGGGTTGTCCTGATAAGAAAGTTGAAAAACAGGGAGCCGGTGCTTGTATGATTAGAACCCCGGAGGTTGCTAGAGATATAATTATGGCAGTCAAAGACGGAATAAATGACGCCGGGAAAAATATTCCTGTATCAGTAAAAACTAGAGTAGGTTATAACAAGGAAGAAATTGATACATGGATACCGTTTCTACTTGAACAAAATATTTCAGCACTAACGATACATCTTCGCACAAGGAAAGAAATGTCCAAGGTTCCCGCGCATTATGAATATATTCCTAGGATAATTGAATATAGAAACAAAATTGCTAAAGATACACTTATTATAATAAATGGTGATGTGGAGGATTTGATACACGCAAAATCTCTAGCAAACAAATATGGATGTGATGGTGTTATGCTCGGTAGAGCTATATTTGGGAACCCATGGCTTTTCGATAAAACAAAAATTCAGAAGAAACCAATCCATTTGCCCAAAATCTTTTACAAGATAGTCCCACGCAATCTAATGAAAAAGATTTTGGGCTCCAGGCGCTACACTACAACACTCACTACGCTTAAAGACAGACTCACTGTACTTGTAGAACATGCGCAAACATTCGAAACAATGCTCGGTGATATAAAAAATTTCGCAATAATGAAAAAACATATCAAAGCATATGTGCATGATTTCAAAGGAGCAAAAGAATTAAGAGTTGAACTTATGGAAAATGGAAATAGTGCGAGCGATATAAAGAAAATTGTGGATAACTTTTTTGTACAAAATAATAATTTGGTATAATAAAAGTACCGAGAGGTATGCATGGTGATTATTGTCGACCATCATGAATTCCTTTCTGAGAAAAGTCCCTGCAAGGGGGCTTTTCTATTTTTTTGATAAATTACAATTCTTCCGCTATACTAAGTGACATGAAAGAAAAGACTAAAGACGATAGCCAGAAAGTACTATATAGAAAGTATCGTCCTCTAACATTTGCTGATGTAATTGGACAAGATCATGTCGTAGAAGTTCTACAAACCGCTATAAAACAAGGCAATATTTCGCATGCGTATTTACTCACTGGATCGCGTGGTACTGGTAAGACTACAATCGCTAGAATTATTGCAAATGTCTTGGAAACATCACCAAACGATTTGTATGAAATAGATGCTGCATCAAATCGTGGAATAGATAATATTCGTGAACTGCGTGAAAATG
>JAYRGZ010000046.1:0-12715 GCA_041907605.1 Minisyncoccota bacterium
CCAATTTCTTTGGTCTCGTACGTTGGAAGGCCATGGGAATTTATAAACACTCTAGTATGAAGTTTCGGATCATACTCTTCACCATGGAAGACTACAGCTCCATCACTCTCCACGAAGACTTTAGGATTCTCTTTCACTATCCTCTCCCCAATCGGAGCCATCTCACTTTCGAAGAAATAGTAATCAAATTTCGTACCGAGAGTTTTGTATATTAGTTCAAAAGCGTTGAGCGTCACGTCTCTTCCCCAATCATAAATTTTATTTATCTCTTCGTTATCTCGTGTATATACAGATTTGTTTATTGCTTCAATTTCTTTTTTTATATTTTCGTCCTCTTCATACTTCTGTGCGCCATATGAATAACACACTCCGATGTACTGAGCCTGTTCACTTACAAGCATGTCTTCCATCGGCATTCCCTTTTGTTGCAATCCCCAAATAGCTTTAGCTACATGCGGGCCCACATCTCCCTGATAATTTGCTCGAATAAGTTTCGCACCAGAGGATTCCAAGATTCTTGAAAGTGACTCACCTATAGCGTTACTCATCAAGTGTCCAATATGGAAAGGTTTGAACGGATTCGGTTGAGTGTATTCAATCATCACTTTCTTCTCTGACAATATGTCAGTGCTACCCCACTCACTTCCTAGTTTCAAAATATGTTTTGTAGTTTCAATATAAAAATCTCTAGATAAATAGAAATTTATAAATCCTGCTCCCGCAACTTGAATTTCCTCTATATCCGCTTTATTATCAAGGACCGTCCTTGATAATTTAATGGTTTCTACAATTTTCTCCGCTAGTTCGCGTGGGTTTGTGTTCTGCTTCTTCGCGCAAACCATCGCTACATTTGTAGAGTAATCCCCATTTTTCAAGTCCCCAGGATGCTCAAGTGAAAAATCCACGGATTCTATGCCGAGGTCTGTGAGTGCTCCCAATATTTGTTTTTTTATTGTTTCTTGCATTATTTTGTTCCCGTCGAACCAAAGCCACCTCTACTATCTTCTTTCATTTTATCAACTTCTTCCCATTCTGCTATATCTACTCTTACGAAAGCTCCCTGGCCGATTCTCTCACCTTTTTCTACCTTAACTTCACTGTCTGTCATATTATATACCTGAAGTAAGATCTCATCTTTTTCACCGTGATAATCATTATCTATATATCCGGTTGTGACAAGTAGACCCTTTTTCTTTAGAGTACTTGAGCGATCTTTAATCTCCAACATATATCCTTTTGGGATTTCTATAATGACATTTGTTGGTAGACGCTCAAGTGTTTTCGGTAAAATGACTGCATCAATACGTGAATATAAATCAAAAGCAACCGCGCCGGAAGTCTGGTATTCTGGTAATGGCAAACTATTATCAATCCTCTTAATTTTTATTTTCATATTATTCTATTTTCTTACCTGATATATACAAACTATTTATATCATCATCCCGCCACTTTATTTTGAAGTGAGGTCTACCAGTATCATCATACTCCGCATGCATGTCTTCAACACTCGTTGGAACTTTCGGTGCGACAACCTCAGCATCATATGTTTTAGAAAAATCATTTATTATTCCTTCGTCAGCTCCAGTTTCACAGGAAATTAAAGTGATAGCTGGTTTTTCAACAAAGAAATCTTTCGTCCTTCTTACACCCTCCCCTGTGAAATCATTCTTTACCAATCTTCTGCCTTCCTCGTTTTTAGAAGTTGTAGCAAGATGACTTCCCAGGTCCAAGCTTTGCCAACTTCCATGACCACCGAGAATTAGAAAAGATATTTTATTATTTTCACCATATTTTTTATCACAACCGAGCAAAATTCTGGCTAAATCCATCTTGCCTGACGCTTCATATACTCGCAGTAAATGTTTGTTTTCTGTTTCTATATTTATATTTGCAATGCCACTAGCCATTTCGTAGAACGCACCGTTTTCATCTGTCTTCGGAAAAACCATAAGACCATAGGGTGATTGATCATTTTGTTCTCTCAACTGTTCAATCAAAACATAATATGGGTAACGACCGAATTCTGATATGTTGAATTTATTATTTAGTTCTTTACAACCACCTGGGTATTCCTCCTCAATGGAATCCATATTAACTAAAATTCGTGACAAACTTCTTCCTGTGTAATTTAGTGTTTCCGAAAAATTAGGTTGTTCTATTCCATATTTAGTATTAAAAAAATTATTCATCCCCGCATGCAACCTATCTTCAATACTAGTTTTCCTGCCTGCTCCTAATATACTTTCAATATGTAAATCATACTTCAAAACATCGCCAGTAAACTCATCAAAAATTGAATTTATATAATTATGAACTTCTACAGAACCACGAATATACATGCGGATAATGATTTGTGCAATTTCGGAATCGTAGCCATATCGTCTTATGAACATTTTCGCCTCCACCGGATCGTTCATAAGCGCTTTCTCAGCTAGGTAAAGATAGTTAGAAATACTTTGACCATATCTCTCGCCACTAGCAAAAAAATCAAGCAATTCATTGGATACAGGTAATTCACCCTTGCTCATATCTCCTTTATTCTCAATATTTTCTATATTATAATTTTCCGGGAATCTAAATAAATTATCATGAATACGTTTATATATATTCAAAACTCTAGATGAAAGCTGATACCCGTGCAAATCCTCCATATCGATTGGAATATTTTTTCTTGCTTCTTTGTAGGCGTTCATAGTAAATCTAAGTGTACCGAGAATATCTATTCTATATTTTTCATTACTTAGCACGGAATCAATTTGCTCATCAGATATAAGACTAAATTCATCACCTAATTTTCTAATACGATTCATTGTACCTACAATGTTTTCTGGAGATATACAATCCTCTGTAGAAAAACATCCTTGAACTCCAAGTAGGACAGAGTCAATTTTTAAAAAAAGAGCTTCCATATTCTCTCCACTATTCTCATTCATTGATTTTTTTTCAGGTGTCCATTCAGGCATAAAAACTTAGTTAATTTTTATTTTCATATTTTGCTAAAATTTTTTTATAAATTTGTATCCATTTATCACTAATTAGTGATGGAATAAACCTTACCTTAATTTCATCGCTTGGATTAACTAATTCATTAATACTATAAGCCTCAAATCCCAAGCCACTATCCCTCTCGACAACAAGCTTATCTACGGAATCATCATATTGTGCTGTAAATATTGATAAAAATTTATTGTTTTGTTTTTTGGTATTTGGATCATACGTTTCTGAATAAACTTTGTCTACAAAAATTATTGGTAAATTTAAACCTGTTTCTTCGAGCAACTCTCTCTCTGCAGCTTTTTCATATGTTTCAGATTCTAAATCAACATGGCCACCTGCAGTAGCGTCGAGAAATCCAGGCCATGTTTCTTTATTTAATGCTCTTTTTTGAAAAATTATCTTTTTATTTTTATCAACAAGCCATACATGAACCTCCCTGTGTCTTAAACCTTTTTCGTGTACGATAGAACGTTCTTCCGAACCAATTACATTATCTTGTTCATCAACAATTGGTATCCTCATACTATTTCAAAACTTTCTTAGCTTCTTTATAAACCATCTCATGAATCATCTCGCGTGATAGTATGTCTCCTTTTGCAGAGCAATCGATTTTTTTAAAATATGGAAGTATTTCTGATAACCAAAGTGCACTAGCACGAGAATTTTTCTGGAAATCCACGTCTACTTCATGAACATCTTTTTTATTACCTGCATAATTTCTCTTTGAAGTTGCATTGCGCTCTTTCATCATTTTCAAAGACACTAGAAGTGGTACGGATAGATATATGACAACGTTGGGTTTTGGTATTTTGAAAACTTTGTATTCCATCTCATCTAGCCACTCTAGGAATGCTTTTCTTTTCTTCAGATCTTTTATCTTCCCTCCCTGATGAATTTGGTTTGAAGATACATATCTATTTGCAAGAACCACATATCCTTTTGCAAGCCATTTTTCCATCTCACTACTAGATTCAAATCTATCTGCGGCATATAAAACTGATGCAATTTTCGGATGCACATTTATGAAGTTGTAGTATTGCTCAGTCAGACAGTGTCCAATAAATTTGCCAAAGAAATTTTTGTAATATTCTGGGAAATCTACAATCTTCACCACGTACCCTTCATTCTTCAGGGTCTGCGCTAATAGCTTGACTTGAGTAGCTTTACCACTTCCATCTGTTCCATCTATTACAATCAATTTTCCTTTTTTCATATTAATTATCAAAAAAATTTTTACCTGTTTTTAGCGCTACAAAATAAGTTTCAAGTGGTGCAAACATTGGTGATGGCAAATTATCTAAATCATACCAATCCCAACCTTCGCATTTCTCTGGTTCTTTCAATTCTGGTGATCCGCTTTTCCAATCAGCAATCATTGCTACATCTACATAATGTTTTTCATAATTTTTCATATTTAGTAATCTAAGAAAACGTATGTTCTGAACTTCAATACCTGTTTCCTCCATTACCTCTCTCTTTACACACTCTTCAAATGATTCCATGAATTCCAAGTGTCCTCCAGGCCAAGCATACTCACCAGATCCATGTTTTCCTTTTCGTTTACCCATTAAAACTTTCCCGTCTTTAAAAACCATAACTCCAACACCAACTTTTGGATAATTATTTTCCATGTTTACTATTTCCCTCGCAAAACTTTATCAATCTTACGAGCTATTGCTATCATATCTTTCTCCTTTTTACCCCTAGTAGTTTCCGCTGGCGTACCAAGTCTTATACCAGATGGATCCATAACTCCACGTGGATCTTGTGGAATAGTATTTTTGTTCACAATTATTCCAGCTTTTTGAAGTCGCTCTTCTGCTTCCTTGCCTGGGACACCAGCGCCATTAGCCCATGTATCCATAAGTATTAGGTGTGAATCAGTCCCTCCGGAGATTATATGCCAGCCAAGTTTCTTTAGTTCACCTGAGAGTGCATTCGCGTTTTTCACAATTTGTTTTGCGTATTTTTTGAAGTCTGGTGACATAGCTTCTTTGAGTGCTATAGCAACACCTGCAATATTGTTCTCATGTGGACCACCTTGGAGTCCCGGGATAATTGTCTTATCTATTTTCTTATCAAATTCTCGTGCATCTTTGCGGACAAATATCATTGCTTGCCGTGGACCACGAAGTGTCTTGTGAGTTGTAGTAGTTACCACATCAGCGTATGTAAATGGAGTTGGATATACTCCTCCAGCTACAAGTCCTGCGAAGTGTGACATATCTACCATAAGTATCGCTCCACAGCTATCCGCAATATCACGAAACTTTTTGAAATCAACAATTCTCGGATACGCAGTAAATCCTGCGACGATAATGTTTGGTTTCTCTGTCATTGCAATTTTTTTCAAATCAGCATAATTTAGTACTTCTGTTTTTGGATCAACTTCAAAAGGAACTTGCTTCCAAATTTTCCCTGTCATAGACACAGGCTGTCCATGTGTGAGATGTCCACCAGAAGAAAGTTTCATTCCCATAATTTTTCCACCAAGTGGCACGAGTGCACTATACACTGCGAAATTCGCTGGAGATCCTGACAGTGGTTGTACATTCACATGCCAATCAGTAGGCTTCAATTTGAAAAGTTTTAGTGCTCTATCAATACAAAGCTGTTCTACTTTATCTATTATTTGATTGCCTCCGTAGTAGCGCCTTCCTGGGTATCCTTCTGCATATTTATTTGTAAGATTTGATCCGAGTGCGGAGAGAACATCTTTGGAAACGTAGTTCTCCGATGCTATGAGATTGATGACACTTTTTTGACGATTATCTTCGGCTTTTATGAGTTTTTCTATTTTTTTGTCTTTCATAGTTTAAATACGGGAAATCCCGAATTAGTGATTAAATAAATATGTATAAGTGCTATATCATAGTAGTTTAAATTGGTTTAACTCACCTATTTTACCCTGTCTGCCCAAATAGCACAAAAGCCATCTTAAAGATGGCTTTTGTGCTTAAAAATTAAATTTATGCTGGTACGAAAGTTAGAGCTGTACCCTGTTTGTGACCACGGCCAGTTCGGCCGATACGATGCACATATGTATCGTAAGTACTTGGCATATCGTAGTTAATCACATGGGTGACATCAGGGATGTCTAGCCCACGAGCTGCTACATCAGTAGCAATTAAAATATTGATTTGATTAGTTTTGAATTGATCTAGTGTTCGTACACGTTCACGGTTGCGTTTGTCTCCATGAATTGCTCCAACTTTGAAACCACGTTTCTTGAGTTCACTTTCAAGTGAATCAACACTGTGTTTCATTTCTCGGAAAATTAGAACCTTGTCTGAACCGTCTTTGATTAGTACTTCATGAAGTTTCTCGATTTTCTCATCGTTGCCTTTGGCTCGTATAACATTCTGATCAACGTTCTTTGAAGTATCACGAGTCACTACAGAGACGAATTCTGGGTTTTTCAAATATTCTTCTGTAAGTTTTTTTATCTCAGGTGACATAGTTGCTGAGAAGAAAAGTGTCTGGCGAGTTGCAGGCATTTTCCCTAATATGAATTTCATATCATCACGAAATCCCATATCTAGCATCCGGTCTGCTTCATCGAGTACTACTGTATCGTAGCCACCAAGCTTGAGTACATGACGATCGATGAGATCTTTCACACGTCCTGGTGTACCGATAACAAAATGTACTCCGCGTTTGATCTCACGAATCTGTCTATCAATTGGCATACCTCCCACACATGATACAGAAAACAATCCTGTACCAAATGCGAGATCTCTAAATTCGTCTTCTATCTGTGTCGCAAGTTCACGTGTTGGAGCAAGAATCATAACTTCTATAAGTTTGTTGTGAGTTCCACGATCGATAAGTGGGAGTAGAAATGCAGCGGTTTTTCCTGTACCAGTATTGGCTAGACCGAACAGATCCTTACGAGCAATAACAGAAGGAATTGTTTGATCCTGGATAGGCATAGGATTTGTAAATCCTTTTTTTGTAATATTTTTCTGTATCTCAGCTGAAAATGAAAAATCAGCGAATGTATGTTTCGCTACATAAGGGACTTGGTCTGCTACTGGCTCAGCCCGACGAATAAATTTCGCGAAATCAATTCGCTCTCCTGCAAATCGTGAGCGCCCACCACCTCTTCCACCACGAGATGAAAAGCCTCCTCTTCCTCGAGAAGATGAGTGATAACCACCTCTACTTGGAGTAGAAGATGAACTACGCGATGAATGACCAAAACTTGGTCTTCCGCTAAATGATTTTTTCGCAGAATGCGAAGGTTTGGATGAACCGCCCTTAGACGGTACACCAGAGTGACGTGTGTACATGTGTTTTGTCATGGACTTTAGCTATGACAAAACACTGCTAATTTCCACAATCGTCAGATCTCGTTAAATAAGTGAGAATGACCCAAATAGAGTAACATCTCTTGTATATTTTGTCAAATGGCAGTTCGACTTGTATAATCAGCATATGCAAAAGCTTGAAGAACTAGTGCACCCAGAAACAGAAATTAAAGGCGGAGGAACTATTATAGTTTTAGATACCGGTTCCCTAATTGGCGCGGAGTCTGCAGCAATGCTTCAAGCTCTTCACTCACGCTCAACAGGAGGACTACGAAGTCATCTAAAAGTTCTGATGGAAAAGGGATCTGATAATTTCATGAAGAATTTTTATGTTGGGTATGGTCATAAATCAATCGGTGATTGTGGAACTGCTTCTATCTTTATAGAAGGTGTTTCAATGTTGACTGCAAAAGCAATCCAAGACTGGCCCCTTTATTCTGGACAAGAAGCTTCCACTAGATATGTAGATTTTAAAACTCAATCATTTAAGAATCCAGCAGGAACAAAAGATGGAGAAGAAATACTTGAAAGTTGGAGAAGTTTTTATATGGACGCGATGGAACCTACAAAGGAATTTTTGAAAATAAAGTTTCCTATCGGTGAGGGTGAATCAGAAGGAATTTATAACAAAGCAATAAGTGCTCGTGCATTTGATATGCTACGTGGATTTCTACCAGCTGGAGCAACAACCAACCTAGCTTGGCACACAAATCTTCGCCAAGCAGCGGACAAGATAATGCTTCTTCGCCATCATCCACTTGAAGAAGTCCGAAATACTGCTGAAGCAATCGAAGCAACACTTCAAAAGGCATTTCCAAATTCATTCGGACACAAACGTTATGATGCCACAGAGAACTATAATGATTTCTTTATGAAGACGGATTACTACTACCATAATCCGAGCTGTAGTGAATTTAAAATTCTTGATAACAATATTATTAAAGATGAGTTACCACATGAAATTCTAAAATCACGACCAGCAAAAACCGAGCTACCCAAATATCTTGCTGAAGCAGGCACAATCCAATTGGAATTCCTTTTAGATTTCGGATCATTTCGTGACATACAGCGACACCGTGCAGTAACACAACGAATGCCACTCTTAACTACAGAGATAGGCTTTGAAACTTGGTATTTAAACGAACTACCAGAAGAAGTAAGAAAAATCGCTTTACCTTTTCTTAAAACACAGGAAGAAAAAATAAAAAAGCTAAATGTTTCAAAAGAAGATTCACAATATTACACTGCAATGGGATACAAAATATCTAATCGTCTAACAGGTAACCTTCCAGCTCTTGTATATTTAGCTGAACTTCGAGCTACCCGTTTTGTACATCCAACGTTGCGCTATAAAGCAATTAAATTGGCCAATACATTATCAGAATTATTTGGAAGTTTTGGACTCGTAATGCATCTAGATGACGAGCCGGATCGTTTTGACATCAAACGAGGTGAGCATGATATTGTTTTAAAATAAAAAGAATAAGCATCTTTCGATGCCTTTTCTTTGACTTTATGTTTATTGAACTTCTGGTGGACAAATTATATCCTGTTCTTTTCCATCCACAACCTTTTTCCATGTGTTGTCGGAACGATAAATTAATTTATCAAAATGTGTACCGGCATCATCCTGATATGAAATCATCATATAAAGTCCTACGTTGATATGATTTTTATCGGGAGCGGAACCATTCACAATAAAATTAAACCACACTACGTTCATACGGCATGGGTACGGAGCTTTCACTGAAAGCAAGAGTGATCCGTCATCTACACTTCTTGCTTCAAAAAGAAAAAGTTGATAATCATTGTATGCAATCATTGTTGATACGGTTTTGTCATCAACAACAGGGTCCGCAACAATTGTGGTCTGCCCGAAACTCACTCCCCAACCTAGGAGGAATAGAGTTACTATAAGGTACGTCCTCATTTTGTTTTTTCTTCACTCTAGCTCTAATGCTATATAAATACAATATTAAGAAAATTGACAAAAATACCGTTTATGCGAAACTACACGTATGATTTTATCTGACAAAGAAATTCTAAAAAGTATGGAGAAGGGCGAAATAGTAGTAAAACCCTTTGATGTTACAAATATGGGTGGAAATTCATATGATGTACACCTCTCTAAACACTTTGCTCAATATACTGACAAAGTTCTCGATGCGAAAAAGCACAACCAAATACACCACTTTGAAATTCCAGAGGAAGGATTTGTAATCCAACCCGGCGAACTTTATCTAGGTTCTACGGAAGAGTATACTGAGACACATAAACATGTTCCATTCCTAGAGGGTAAATCTTCAACAGGACGTCTCGGCATAGATATACACGCTACAGCTGGTAAGGGTGACGTAGGATTCTGTGGTTACTGGACTCTTGAGATTTCATGTTCCAAACCTGTACGAATCTATGCTGGTATGCCAATCGGACAACTCATATACTACGTGGTACAAGGAGACGTAGAGAGAATGTACGGAACAAAGAAAAATGCTAAATACGCCCAACAGGAACACCTACCAAAAGAATCAATGATGTGGAAAAATTTCCAATAAGAAAATCCCCCGATTGGGGGATTTTCTTATTTATAAAATTTAGTCTTTAATTTCTATTCCTGCTTGGCGAGCACTTCCGGCAACAATTTTCATAGCGCCTTCAATGTCTTTAGCATTTAGATCTGGCATTTTCTTCTCAGCAATTTCACGAAGTTGTGCTTTTGTGATCTTGCCTGCCTTTGAAGTATTTGGTTTACCTGATCCTTTCTCAATTCCCGCAGCTTTGAATAGTAATCCAGCTACTGGTGGAGTCTTGATAACGAAATCATAACTTCTATCTTCGTATACTTGTAGAAGTACTCCAACAGTGTTCCCTGCCATAGAGGATGTTGCTGCGTTGAATTTAGTGACGAAATCACCAATGTTCACACCAGCTTGTCCGAGCGCAGGACCAAGTGGTGGCGCTGGAGTAGCTTTTCCAGCTGGTACTTGTAGTTTAATTTTTTTAGTTACTTTTTTAGCCATATTTGTTTACTCTAAGACTCTGTAGAAGCCAGTTCTTATGTTTGTCAGATTACCTTATATCTTCTTAACTTGCAAGAAATCCAGTTCCACCGGTGTCTCACGACCAAACATTGAAACAAGCACTTTTACCTTGCCTCTTTCTTGATCAACACTCTCAACCTTGCCTTCTAGTTCTTTGAAAGGACCGTCACCGATGCGAACGATTTCTCCGATAGATAGATCGATTTTGTGTTTCGCGACTGTTTCTGTATCCATACTCTTAAATAGCGCTGCCATCTCGTCTTTGTTTAGTGGCACAGGGTTTACACCAGCACCTACGAATCCAGTCACGCGTGGAGTATTGCGAACCACGTACCATGAATCATCTGTTACGATCATATCTACGAGTACGTATCCGGGATATACTTTTTCCTCAACCTCTACACGCTTGCCTGCTTTAACTTTAATTTTTTTCTCGGTTGGAACAATAACGTTGAAGATTTTGTCTTGCATGCCGAGTGAATCGATACGCTGTTTTAAATTTCTGAGCACTGCATTTTCATATCCAGCATATGTGTGGATCGCGTACCAATTTCTCTCAGGTCTTAATTCTTGTTTTGACATAATATTTTAAAATTTATTTGTATGATTAAAATTTAAGTAGCTTTGCAAGTCCCATTGAAAATAGGAAATCAAAGAAACCCAAGAAATATGAGACGATTCCAGACACTAATAGCACTGCAATAGTAAACATGATTGCCTGCTTTCTGGTAGGCCAGTTCACGTGTTTAAATTCTGCTTTTATATCTTGTACGTATGAAATGATAGACATATATTTTGGCTAAATTAAAACGCCCTCGGGGCGTCAATTTCTATATATTACCTTACCCACCTTTATAAGTCAACTTCTAAATTTGACTAAAATACCTTTGTGTGGTATCAATAAACCCGAGCAAGTACATTTCTAAATTTCTAAACAATTTATAAAGATGAAGAAAACTCTTATCGTTACTACAGCGAGCTGGCTCGCAGAAAACGGATTATCAAAGATTGGTAAACCCGTTGATTTTTGTTTAAGGGGCACAACCCTGTTCCTGACAAAAGATCAGGAAAAGAAGCTGGACTTGATTACTAACCAACTTTCCAGGAAAGGTGTCACCGTGCATCAGCACAGTGAAATCGGCAAATCTGAAACGGCGGCATATAAAACCATCTTTGATGAATTTACTAACTGGCGCCGTGGTGGATTATTGATCATCACAAATGATTACCTGATCACACCGGTAACCGAAAAACTGCAGAAAGAATTCGGCAAAAGTATGTTGGTTCTCAGACCCACTGGCGAAAAAACAGATGCCGTGGAAGAAACAACCGGCGAAGCTCAGCAGGAGGAAGTTGCAATACCGGTAGAAAACCGACAAATTTCAACTTTGCCCGAAAGCGCAGGCAAAAAACTGGAGCAGTGGGAATCATGATTCCCACAAAATGAAGAGGACCGCAGAGGCAAACTTGCTCACTCTGCGGTCTTTTCATTTGCTTATTTATTATCTTATCTCAAAAGTTATAGAAACGCTTGAAGAATATTTATTCTCTCCCTGAGGTAAATTGGGTGCTTCTTCACTACCCCCTGTACCCATACCCATGGCCATATCAGCCTTTGCATACATCGGATATGGATAACCGCCATTATTTTCACTAAAAGATACAATTCTCACAATTGTGACGCCTAGTTCTTTGGCAAGTTTATCTGCTTTCTCTTTAGCATTAGCTATGGCGTTCGCTCTAGCTTCTTCCTTCACAGCATCTTCATCGTCTACCATAAATGTAGGACCGTTTAATTCTGTAACTCCGAGATTTGCTAGACCTTCCACGATTTTGCCTGATGCATCAATATCACGAATTTTAACAGACACACTTCTTGTAACTTCATATCCAGTAACCGTAGGAGTTCTAACCGGACAAGTGTATCCATAACAATTTGGATAATCATATTTCGGATAGAAAGAGTTGTTTTCAAGTTTTATGTCCTTGTCTGCGATTCCCTGTTTCTTTAGATAATCAATATCTGCGTTCATTTTACTCTCCACTGTATCTTGTGCCTCTTTAACAGTCTTAGCATCATCACGTACAGTAAAACTAATAGAGGCAATGTCTGGATTTGCATAAGCTTCACCCTCTCCTGATACAGATATTGTATTTGTAGCTGTTGTGCCACTACCGATGAATCGTGATTCTTTTATAACTGTATAACCTTTCACTACTAAAAACACAGATGCTACGAGTAAGAAGAGACCGATTGCCTCTTCAAATCTCTTGGAACCAAAAAGATAGTTTTTTTCCATAAAAATATGATTAATTTATACTTATAATGACGAATATATGGACTCTAAATTACATAATATCACAATC